>JAIEBL010000071.1 GCA_029069015.1 Clostridiales bacterium | reverse complement strand
TGTGTCCGATACCCGTCGTACCGCAGGGCGTTTTGCCGCCCGTCTTTTTAACGAGCTCGGAAAGGCGACCTTTCGCTTTTTCAAACGAAATTTTGCCGCCCTCTAAAACCGCAATGCCGCTGCTGTCATAGCCGCGGTATTCGAGTCTGTCGAGTCCGTCCAACAGAACGGGGGTGGCTTGCTTTTGCCCCGTGTAACCAACTATGCCGCACATAAATTTATTCTTTCTCCTCTTCGTTTCGTTCGGTCGTTTTGCCGTTTTCGTTTTTCGGTTTGTGTAAAATAATTTTTATGATCAGCGTGATAACGACCGCGATGGCGATAACGCCGATAGCCAGAATAATGTAGTCGATCCATTTTTCGAAGAAAAAGCACAGTAGCGTGATGATGGCGCTTGCGACCATATTGCCGAGCACCACCGCCGCGAGTGCGAGCGGATATTTCAAACGCGTGATTGCCGCAACCGCGCTCCCCGTCCAGACGCCGGTAAGCGGTAGGGGGATGGCGACGAACGCAAAGACGCCCCAAAACTTTTTGGCTTGCAGACGCTTGTTTACCGTTGTATCGGCTTCGGATCCATCCGTAGTGTTTGTTTCCGTTGCTGTGTCGGACTTTACGATGGATTGCGATTTTTGCTCGAATTTTTCGTAGATGGTTTGCCCGATCCGTTTGAAAAGGCGGGTGCGCGAAAGCCATTTTACGAAGGGGAGCAAGAGCGCGATCAGGATGGGCGCCATAAGCGAAGAGCCGATAAACGCATACAGGAAAGCAAAGAAGGGCGAGATTCCGTAGCCGAAGGCAATGGGGATCGCGCCGCGGGCTTCTACGATCGGCAAAACGGAAATCAGCACGGTGACGAGTTCGGGAAATTTGAAGACGCGCAGTAAGCCGTTTTGGATGATTTGCGTTAAATGCGTCAAAGCTTCGCTCCTTATTTTGTATGCTGTTCGGGGTTGTCGGGTTCGACTTTACTGCACCCGCATATATTTTATAGTATATAATAGTTTTTGTCAATTTATATTCCGACCGAATAAATTATTTGCAATTCGCTTGACCGCGCGAAGTCGCATATATTAGAATAGATAGCGAAAAATGGGATATTTTAAGGGGTAAGGAGATTGTGTTTTATGAACAAATATTTCGGTACGGACGGCATTCGCGGCAAGTACGGGGATAACCTCGACGCGGCGCTCGCCTATAAGACGGGGCGTGCGGTTGCGGCATACTTCGGGCAGGGCGAAGCATATATCGCACGCGATACGCGCGTATCGGGACCCGAAATCGAGGAAGCGCTCGTTAAGGGCATTACCGACGGAGGCATGAACGCGGTGCTTTTGGGCGTGATCCCTACGCCTGCCGTGGCAGTGCTTTCCTTGCGGGATAAAGCGACGTGCGGCATTATGGTCTCGGCGAGCCACAATCCCCCCGAATACAACGGTATAAAGATTTTCGACGGAAACGGCACGAAGCTCACCGAAGAGCAGGAAGGGAGTATAGAATACTATATCGACAACCAACCGCAGCAAAGCAAGGACCGCGGTTCGTCGCGCGTGCTCTGTGACGCGCACGAGCGGTACGTGCAGAATCTGGTGTCGGCGGCTTCCGCTGATCTTTCGGGGCTTAAAGTGCGGCTCGACTGCGGTTACGGCGCGGCGGGTACGGTGGCAAAGGAAGCGTTTTCGCGTCTCGGCGCGCAGGTGGAAATCGAGAACTGCTCGGGACGCGGCGAGAAAATCAATTGCGGTTGCGGGGCGCTCCATCCCGACTACGTGCGCAACAGCAACCGTGGCACGGATTGCCGTTTGGGCTTTGCCTTCGACGGCGACGCCGACCGTCTGAGCGTCGTCGTAAACGATGAGATCATCGACGGCGACAGCGTGCTTTACAACATAAGCCGTGAAATGGAGCTTCACGAAAACATTGTCGTCGGTACGATTCTGAGCAATTCCGCGCTTGAGCGGCAGCTTGCCGAAGACGGGAAGCGTTTGGTGCGTACGCCCGTGGGCGATAAATACATTTGCGACCTTATGTTCCGCAAGGGGTATTCTCTGGGCGGCGAGCAGAGCGGGCACTATATCGTGTATCCTGCGGCGACGACGGGCGACGGCATTCTTTCCGCCATTTGCTTCTGTAAGTCGCTCTATAAAAAAGGCAAGCTCGGCAAGGTCCTGAAATTGCCGCTCGTGCCTCAAAAGGCAATTGCCGAATACGCGACGCCCGATATCGTTTATAAGCCCGAAATGGTGGCGCTCGTGGAAAAATACACCGAAGCGCTTGCGCCGCACGGTAGGCTCATCGTGCGCTATTCGGGCACGGAACCGAAAGTGCGCGTGATGGTGGAAAGCGAGGACGCTGCCGTGGTGGACGAGGTACTCAGGGTGTTTAAGGAATTCATCAGAGGACAAAAGCGTTAGTGCGCGCAGGTTATAGTCGGCGCAGACGGACGTTACGGCAAATTTTATAATCAGGAGGCAGCTGTTGCGAAACGAACGGCTGCCTTTTTTGATTGAAGCGGTATGAAGGGGCATAGAAGAATCGGGTGCGGGTGTCGGCTGGGAATTTATGCTTTTCGGGCCTATAAAAAAGGGTTGTTTCGGTAAAAATATAAAGAGCGCGAAAAAGGGCGAAACTTTGCGGTATTCAGCCAAAAGGGTTGACAGGGCAAGGTAAAAAAAGTATAATAATAAAGTATACTGTGCGTACGTGCAGAAGAAAGGACGGTTTTACATGAGAAAACAATTCTCTTTTAAGGAATTCTTACTTTACGCGCTCCGTTATTGGGTGATAACGGCGGTTTGCATCGTAATCGGTTTGGGCGCGGCGTTCTGCATGGCGTTGCTGGGAAGAGCGGAAAAAGTACGTTATGAAGGGCAAGCCGAGATTGCCGGCATTACGACGCTCTATCCCGACGTACCTGAAACCGAAAAGGAAACGACGAGCGTTTACAACACCGTTTGCAATCACGCGATGTCGGCCATGTGGATGGATAGCAATATTACCGAGTTGTACAACGTGATCGGTGAGGAATATTGCTCGATTATGCGCATCAAAAACAGCAACAACGGTGAACTGAGTTTCCGTAAGGCGTTTTCGTTTTCGAATACGAGCATTGCGTTTAAGGTAGCGTTTACCATGACGGGCAATAAGGCGAACAAAGCGTTTTGCGAAAAGGCCGTCAACGGCTACTTGGAAATCGCCGTAGCTTCGGCAAAAGCGAAAGAAAAAGTTTTGGAGGAAAACGACGCGAGCATTATGTTACGCAATGCCGAGCGGATGGCCGTCCCGCGAAAATCATTTCTTTCCACGCTTATTTCGAAAGGTTTGATAGGAGGCGTCGGCGGTGTCTTAGGCGGCTTGGTCGTTTCGCTGATTGTGTATTTTGTAGACCCGCGCATGACCTCATACCGTGATATCGCTGCCGTTACGGGCAAACGTTTGTTGTCGGCAACGCGGGGCGAAGCGGATGAATCGGTGTGCCCCAAAATCGACAGCATTATGGCGGATGACCGTTTGTTGCTCCTTTGCGGCGACGCGGCGGCTTGCGAGCGCCTTGCGCTTTTATACGGGAAGTACAGTACCCGCGAGAAAGGCGCGCTTGTCGTTCGGTTCGGAAGAGCAAATG
>JAIEBL010000070.1 GCA_029069015.1 Clostridiales bacterium | reverse complement strand
TCAGGGCCGTTATGACCACTTCGATACCCCTCCAAAGCGTACTTATTTTATCATAAACGCGCGCGTTTGGCAAGCGATTGCGCGGGGTTTTTCATTTATACGAAAATAAGAACACAAACCCGTCATTGCGAGGCATTTATGCCGAAGCAATCCAGACGTTCAAGTCACTTTATATTTCTGGATTGCTTCGTCGCTCCGCTCCTCGCAATGACAACGCGGGCGCGAATACTCTGCCACGTTCTCTTTCCCTATCCCTTTTCACTCTTTGCTATTTGCTCAAACAGAGTATATGTAACGGGTCAATATCCAATTCTTTGCAAAGATTGGCAAAGGTATCCAGCACGGGCAAAACACCCCGTCCCGTCATTGCGAGCCGCAGGCGAAGCAATCCAGCTTTAACGCAGCGTTTGTTCTGGATTGCTTCGTCGCTTCGCTCCTCGCAATGACGAAAAGCGGCATTGTCATTTCGACCGAAGTGAGCGAAGCGAACAAAGCGGAGAAATCTAAAAAAGAGATTTCTCGGCTCGCTTCGCTCGCTCGAAATGACAAACCCGTACCCAAACTTTTTCAAAAAGTTTGTCACCCAATGGGTAACACCACAGACTTTTGTTGGATGGGTCGAGTATAATTATTATACTTATACAAAAAGAGGAGCTACATATGGAACAGAAAACGAAAAGGTGCGCGAACTGCTATCATTTCAAAGCGTATTACACGAGAGGGTTTTGTTGTTTAATGAAAGAAAACAACGGCTACTGCCACAGGCACGAAAAAATCATGCAAAAAGACGACGGCTGCGATGAGTGGCTACGCCGCCGCACGTCAAAAGAAAAGCGCACGAGGATCGTCGTAAACGCGATACCCGAAATTTACCACAAGGTCGCCGTTATCGAACAATTATTAAAAGAAGAAACCGAATAGCCGCTATGCCCGCTTTAAAAACAAAACGCACCGCAAAAGCTCGCCTTTTGCGGTGTTTCGTTTTCGAATCATATATCTTAGGTTCGCTCGGTCTTGCGGGAACGGTCAAAAATCGGCGCAGGCAAACGAACGCAAAGAATGCGCTTTGTTTGGTTGCCGCTTTTCGCCTACGAAATTATTCTTCGAGCTGTTTGAGTTCTGCCTTTAATTTACGCAGGTTGGTGCGCTCGAGCTCTATAAGCTGCGAATACACTCTGAAATATTCCGCATCCGTTTCGTCGGGATTTTTGTGCTCCAAGAGCGCTTGCAGCAGTGCAGACTGCGAACGGTTGCGTTTTCGCTCGAGCCGCTCGATTTCTTCCTGGCTGTCGGCGATGGCTTTTTTCAAATCGTTCTTTTTAGACATTTTCTTTTCCTCTTTGTTTGGTTTGCCGTTGTCCCTTAGGGCAAAAGACGAATTGCTTGCGCGGTCGTTTCGTACGCCGCTTTCGCGGTTTCAAAGAGCGGGAATGCATCCTGCCCGATTTCCGTTTTGCCCCGAAGCGCTTCGGTCAGTTCCGCGACCGCCGCCGAAAGAGCCCTTAGCGAAAGATTGCCGCAGATGCCTTTGAGCGTGTGCGCCGCGCGGAACGCCGCTTCGGCATTACCGTTTTGCATCGCGCCCTCAAGATCGGAAATACACGTATCTTTCAGAAACAGCGTCAGAAATTTCCGAATGCGCTCTTCGCTCCTAAGGCGTCCGACCGCGTCGTCGAAGTCCCCGCCGAAAGCAGCGTAACATTCCTGCAC
>JAIEBL010000007.1 GCA_029069015.1 Clostridiales bacterium | reverse complement strand
CCGCCGTACCAGCCGCCGCCACCACCGCCGCCGCCGTGGTCGCACCCTACGCCCAGTCCGCCCTGACCGAACGAACCGTTTTCGGGTTCGATGCCGTAATGCTTCGTATGAACGTGATTCGTGGTCGTTTTTGAATAGTGTCCGCCAGGCGTACCGCCTTGCGTGGTTAGGTCCGTGGTCGCACCCAAGCCGCGGCAACGAGTGCCGTAAGTGTTGGAATACGTACCCGCGCCGTTGCCGCCGACCAAGCCGCCCGCACTGCCGCGGCCGTTCAGTAGGCTCTGTCCCGGTGCGTCTGCCGTAAAGGAAGCGCCGCCGCCCCCACCCGCTACGATGAGCACGTCGTTTTTGTTGCTTGCATAGTTTTTGAGCTGACCGTCACCCTGCAAAGAGAGTGCAATGTGCGTTGCGCCGCCACCACCGCCGCTCATGTGCGTTATGACGTTGCCACCGCCGTTCCAACCACCGCCGCCGCCGACGGTAGGCGTTTTCTTCTCGCTCCAATATTTATCCGAGCCTTGCCCGCCGACTGCTACGTAGAGCGTAGTGGTTTTGGTGAGCGTAACCGTGCCGTAGGAATAACCGCCTTTACCGGCTACCGACGTTCCGAAAGCCCCGCCACTGGTGTTGTGTTCGCCCCAACTTATACCGCCGCTCGCGCCCCACACTTCGAGCTTGTAGACGCCCGCTTGCAGGGTGACGCTTTGCACGGTTCCGTCCATGCCGATGTTGTTGTCTATGGTAACGATACCGCCGCCACCGCTCCAAGATTTCGTTTTCTTGGTGTTGGTGCCGTTGTAGGCAAAGGTCGCACTGTTGCCGTCGGCAGCAACAGTCGTGCCCGCAGAGCCCGAACCTTTTGTAATAGCGGCGGAAAGGGAAATATCTTCCTTAATAGCCTTGCTCGAAGCATTCGCCGCAAAGTCTACGCCCAATATGCCCACACCGCCGTACGGCTAGATATGATACGCTTTTTGAGCGCCAAAAAGCTTGGCAAAAAAGCATAAGGGGGAGAACACTTTCGATTGTGTTCTCCCCCTTAACCCCCACTCGCAACGACAAGGCTGCCGCCTTGACTGCTTGCAGAAGTGAAATAGGAGAATCCATAGCCTTAATGAAAAAAGCGGCGAGAGGAAGGGTAATGATTATGAAAGCGAGTTACGCGCGCCCCCCTCTGTCATCCCGAGGGAAACGGAGCGTAGCGGAGAGACGAGGGATCTAGCGAGCGAGAGCGAAGCGTAGTCTTTTTTGTCTTCTCCGCAAAGGGGGCGGCGATGGTACAATCAGCGTACAGCGTAAAAAAGACAAGCCATGCGTTTATCACATGGCTTGTCTTTTCTAAGTTTATTTACGCTTCGCTGGATTCCTCGGCGCGCCTACGGCGCTTAACTCGGAATGACGGAACGGGGAGGCGCTGACTCGCCTTGTAGAATCAATCGTTTCTGATAGGGTGACGAGAAGCAGAAAAAGCTACTTCGTAAATAAGCTTTTTAATTTCTCAGTATCAATCTTATTCAAAGGGGTGCGGGGCAGCATGGGCATGGCGAAAACTTTCGTCGGGCAGGCATACGGCGGGAGCGCGACTTTCAGGTGTTCGGCAATTTTTGCTTCCGCGGCTTTCGGGTCGTCTTTGGTAGCAACGAACAGTACGGGGACTTCCCCTTTGCGCTCGTCGGGAATGCCGAGGACGCATGCGTCGGTGACGCCCTGCACTTTCGCCGCGCACTGTTCGATTTCGGACGGATACACGGGAATGCCGCTGACTTTTAAGATTCGTTTGATACGCGAAATAAAGTGGACGTACCCTTCGCTGTCGGTAAAGCCGCGGTCGCCCGTGCGCACGTACCGCTTCCCCTCGTACGTGAAAAAGGTATGATTCGTGGCTTCTTCATCGCCCGCGTAGCAAAGCATGTTCGTATCGCCGCAGACGGCAAGCTCGCCCGCTACGTCGCGTGCAAGCATTTGGGGGGGGGAAACTTCAAAATCAAACGCTTCGATTTCGATGCCCGTCAAGGGCTTCCCGACCGTGCCCGCTTTCGTGGCTTTGGGGACGTTCACGCTGCAAACCGTGACGGTTTCGGTCAGCCCGTACCCCTCGCACAGCGTACAGACCGAGCCGCCTTCTTTCATTCTTGCATTGAACCGCTCAAGGAGCGACTGCGGCACGAAGTCGCCGCCAACGAATGCCAACCGAAGCGACTGCAACGCCTTGCCGTTAAAGTGCGGGTGCGAGAGAAGCGCCTCGTACAGAAGCGGCACGCCGATCATGTATTGCACGTTTCCCTTCTTGACTTCCTTTACGACGGGCGCGCGGTGAAACTGCGGAAAGAGCGTATTGCAACCGCCGTGGCAGAGCATGGCATGCACGCCCATGACGAGCCCGAACCCGTGGAATATGGGCAGTACGCTCAACATGCTCTCCCCGATCACGCTTTCCGATTCGAGGATGGAGTAGCCGCGCGCGGCAAGCGCGTTGAGTTGCCCGTGCGTGAGGGCAATGCTCTTCGGCTCGCCCGTCGTGCCGCTCGATTGCAGGAGCACCGCCGCTTCTACGCCGCAGGGCGTATGCGTGCGCTCGGGTAGTTTGCCTTTTAAAAAGGCAGAGAGCGTGTATATATTTTCATGGGCAAAGCGGATGCGGTGCGCCATGGCGTACAGCGCGCGTTTTATCCCCAGACTGCGCGCGGGCGAGAACGCAACCACCGTGCTTTGCGGCACGGCAGCGGCAATTTCGTTTGCGCGGTCTTTTAAACAGAATACGATACGGCTGCCCGATTTTTCCATAGCGGCGGCGATTTGCGCGGGACTGATGAGCGGATGAAGCGGCGCAGCCGTAAGGCCTGCCCCTGCCGCGGCGTACAGTAAATACACGCTTTCGGGCACGTTGGGAAGGACGAGCGTCACCGCTTCCCTGCCGACGAATCCCGCCGCCTTAAAGGCAGAGCAAAGCGCGTCCGCATTTTTTTGCAGCGTTTTGTACGAAATGTTTTTGCCTAAATAACGAAGCGCTCTTGCATATGGGACGAGCGTCGCTGCCTTGCGGACGGGCGCGTATATGCTGTCGGCGTTATCAAATTGTTGCAGCGAATGCAAGAACGCGTCCGCTTCTTTAAGTGCCGTTTGATTCACGTCGTTTCCCCTCCTTTTGGTTTTTCAGAATGCGTAGCCGAAGCCGTGCGCAATCAATGCGACGATACCGAGAACGATGGGTTGGTGCAGCAAATATGCCCAAAGGGCTTTGCGCCCGATAAACCGAACGGGCGCAAACGGCTTTGTGTTAAACAGCGGCAGGTATGCCGACTTTCTGTTGCCGTATAACGCTTTTCCGCCGTAGACGCCCACTAAGAAGAAACCCGCATACGGAATGATACCGAAGCAGTCGCCGCCGTAGTAGGCAAAGCCGAGGATAATGCGCAAGATATTCGTAAAGCTAAGCTCGCTTTCATAGAGCACTTCGGTGTGCGGAATGGCATAGAAGTCGATCAGTATGCCCCAGACGATCAGTAAAAAGCCGAAGCCTAAGCAGGCGTAGTGAGACTTGTCCTTTATTAAAAATTCAAGCAGAACGTAGAGAAACACGGCGACGGTAAAGCAGTGCAGAACGCCGAATAGTATGCCCAGTCCCGCATCGAACATATCGTCTGCCGCAAAGGTGGCAAAAGACAGTGCGAGCGACGCAAGCAAAAGCTTTAGCCCTCGCATGCCGTTGCTTTTGGAAAAGGACGTGCAAATGCCGCTGATGATAAAGAAGAGCGCGATTACGGGCAGGCGGATCGCCGTGCGCCAACTCGCATCCCAGTACGAAACGCTTACCCACTCGCTCAGCCGCGAGAGTGCGTTGGGCGGAACAAAGTAAAAATTGCTGCAAAAGTATGGTAGCCACATAATATCGAACGCCGCATGGTCGAGCACCATAAGGAGAACGCAAAGCCCGCGCAAAACGTCCAGCCCGCCGATGCGTGCGCGTTTCTGCGGAAGTAAGGGGCGTGTCGTTGTCCCCGGCCGAGCGTATTTGCCGCCCATGGCGGTTGTTCGGTTATATGCGCTTCTCAATAAAGTTCACCGCGTTTTCGAGGGCAGTGTCGGCTTCCTGCGTGCCGATCAGGAATTGATATTCGTGCCCTAATTTTTTGCCCTTGCTCTTAGGGAGATATGCCTCGCAAGGCACTCCCGCGTCTTGCAGTATCTTGATAAGCTCGTTCGCCTGTTTTAAAAACGGGTCGGCGTTGCCGCACGTAATGTATACGTCGCAGTAATCGGCGGTCACGTTCTTGACGGTGGAGAGCTCGTCTTTGCGGGCGAATTTGTGTAGCTTCTTTTCGTTGGTGTACGCCCACATAAAGGTGCGGATCGCAGGGAAATGCGAGCGAATGACCGTATCCATATTGTACGGACCGCAGCAGAGCAGTATCCCGCGGAGCGCACTCTTTGGGATGGTCGGGAAAAGATTCATTTTTTTCTGCAAGGCGGGATTGGTGACGAGCGCGGCGAATTGGCTCGTGATCTGCGCTCCCGCACTGTCCCCCGCTAAGAATATGCGCGTCGGGTCGAGTCTGAACTTTCGTGCGTTGTCGCATAAGAACTGCAACGCTTCGGCGAGCTGAATGACGGGTACGGGGTAGTGCTGTTCGGGCGCAAGACAGTAGTCGATCGACGCGACCGCAACGCCCAGCCGCGCCGCGATCGTGCGTGCCCAGGCTTCCGCTGCTTTTTTGTCGCCCCCTACGTATCCCCCGCCGTGCACCCATATCAGAATAGGTTGCGAGTCGCTAACGTCGTTTGCCGTGTATAAGTCCAGTTTTCCGCGCGGGAAAACGCTCGCGTAATCGACGTCTTCGGTGACGCTTGTCTTCTCTCTCGCATCTTCGGGGACTGTACCCTTGTTTTTGAAGAATCTGCGGATCACACGGATCTGCGTGTAGTAATTGCTGCCGAGCTGCGCAAACAACGCAATCAGCGCAATCAGCAGTAAGATAATCAGCAATGCCATGTCGTTTGCCGCCCTCCCTTTTATTTTTGCCGCGTCTTTTACAGCCTATTCTCTTGCCTGCCCTCGCGTGCGTATACCGAATTAGTATACCACGTTTAGCGAAAAAAGACAACTTGTTTTGCGTGCAATTACTTGCTTGCTTTTTATGGGTTTTTGTATCTCTATTCTTTTCCGCGGGGTATCTTTTTCGGGCAGCTTTTACGTGCCCAAGCAACGAAAAAAGGCAGACCGAGCGTCTGCCTTTAACGTGGATTCGGTTTTTAAAAAGGTTAGTCGAGGGTATTGAAAACGTAACGGAAGGTATACGCCTTTTCCTCGCCTGCTTTTAAGAGGGGCGTTTCGAATGCGGGTGTGTTGACGGCGTTGGGGAAAAATTGCGGTTCTAAGCAGAACGCCGTATGTTTTTTGAGCACGCCGTAGCGGCAACGCTCGTTCTCTAAAAAGTTACCGCTGTAAAATTGCATGCTCGGAAGGTCGCAGTACAGATCCATTTTGACGCCTGCCTTTTTTCCGACGGCGGTCGCGGCGTGCGTGCCGTCGAGAACGTAGTTGTGATCGAAGCCCCCGCCTACGGTATCGAGCTGCTCGTCCTGTGCGTGAATGTCTTTCCCGATTTTTTTGGAAACGGTGAAATCGAAGGGCGTGCCCTTCACGGCGCGCGCTTCCCCCGTGGGCAAAAGCTTTTCGTTTACGGGCGTATAGGCACTTGCGTAGATCGTAAGCTCGGTATCGTACACGGGCGCACCGTCGTCGAAGTTAAAGAACGCATGGTTCGTGGGCGCAAACAGCGTGTCGGCGTCGCTTACGGCGGCGTACTTCACGCTGAGTTCGTTGCCATTGAGAGTGTACGTAACGGTAAGCGTGAGCGCGGCGGGGAAACCCTGATCGCCGTCGGGACTATTGAGCGTGAACGCGACGGCATTGTCCCCTACGGATTTACCGGCAAAGATGCGACGGTCGTACCCGTCGAACCCGCCGTGCAGGCAGTTCGACGCATTGTTCGCCGTGAGTGTATACGTTTTGCCGCCGAGTGAGAACTTCGCATCGCCGATTCGGTTGGCTACGCGTCCGATCGACGCGCCGTAGTACGACGGCTTGCCCACCATATATTCGTCTACCGTGTCGTAGCCGAGCGTCAACTCTTTTTCGCCGTGCGCCGTCTTCATTTTCAGACTCTGGATCGATGCGCCCAGCTCCATTACGCGCACGCATAACGTATCGCTCGTCAGTGTGAATACGCGTACCTCTTTTCCGTTCACGTGCCCGAACGTTTCTTGCTTTACCATACTACCCTCCGCTTGTTGGTTTCTTTTTGTTCAGTATACATTCTTTTTCGTCGTTTGTAAAGCACAGGAAAGACAAATAAAGGTAAAAGGGCTACGCGCAAGGTCTCAAAACGTTATGAAATCAATTTAAAAAAGTGTGCAAATGTGGATAACTCCCCCAATTGTGGATAACTTTGTGGACAAACGAGACAAATCGACAAATGTTTCATGAAACATTATGCGTTTTTCGTAAGTTTTGCACATAAAATAGTGGGCAAGTTTGTGCCTCTGTTGATAAAGGGATTTCGGGTGTAATTGCGGCCAATCGCGTAGTCGTTGAGGCGGAGTGTGCAACGGTCAAATACCACGTGACCCACCAGAAAATTCCGCATCCGCTAGTGCCGTTTGGAGG
>JAIEBL010000069.1 GCA_029069015.1 Clostridiales bacterium | reverse complement strand
AGCGTAAACTTGATTTTGGTGATCGCGCTCGTATGCGCCGCTTTTCCGTAGTTGATTTTAGCGAACTTGCGGGCAAGCTTATTCACCTTGCCTATGAGCTTTTTGCGTTTCTTTTCGGGGAGCTTGTCCCACACAATATCCCGCATAAGCGAGACACTCAGCGTTTTGATTTTTGATATGCCCCACCAAGACAAGCTGTGCTTGATATCCTTTGCCGCGCTCTTTGCGCCCGCGCCCAAGCACTGCGTGAGGATCACGGCACGCTTTCCGAAAAACGCGGGGTGCGGACGGTGCGGCATCCAACGGTACGCCAAGTGGTCGAGGAGCGCTTTCATGGCACCGCTCGCGTGCATAACGTAAGAAGGCGAAGTCATCACGATTAAGTCGGCTTGAAGGAGCGGCTGTTCGATTGCCGAAACGTACGCCCGATCCTTGCAGGTCTCTTCGCCGCGCAAAAAACAGCTCGTGCAGCCCGCGCAAAAAGACGGGCAGTCTTTGGGCAGATAAAACTCCGTTATTTCCGCATTTTGTTTGAAGGGTTCCAAAAAGGCTTCTTTCAACGTATAGGTCACGCCGTGCTTTTCCGTTCCGTTTATCACCGTGATTTTCATTTTATTTGCCCCTGTTGCATTTTCTGTCCGCAAAAACGCGATCGACTGCTTTTAGTATAACACAGTTTTCTTTCCTTGCATAGTATATAGAAGAGAAATCTCTTCGGTTTTGCTACATATTCGTTCTTTTGCACAAACAAGACGGATATGTAGTTTTTTTATACAAAGGAGGAACTATGCCTTTTATTCAACGATACACAGACGTTAAAAAAGGCGGAATAGTATTGAGCGGTAACACGTTGGGGCTCAGTAAAGCTGCCAACCAGAACGCTCCCGGAACGCTTGGCTCGATCGGCGCGTTTACGAGTCTGGACACGACGCTACAAGTGAGCACGTTCCCCGCGGGCACGACGCTCGACTACACAAAGAACGGTTCGAGAGCCAATCTGACCCTTCCCGCGGGTTCAGCGGTGCTTTACGCCGAACTCGTATGGGGCGGTCTGTTCCGTTCTTCCGCAAACAATATTTCCGCATTAACGAACAACAGTATTTCCTTTACGACGCCGCAAGGGACGTTTTTCGTAGCGCCCGACCCTTTAACGGCGCAGAATTTCAATATCCCCGCCGACAACATCACGGTCGGTTTTTACGTGCGCACCGCGAACGTAACTTCTTTGGTGCAAGCCGCACTCGGCGGCTCGTACGCCGTACAAGGCGTGCCCGCGCTGATCGAAGCGATCGACGACCGAACGGCGGACACCAACCATGCGGGCTGGACGCTCGCCGTCGCCTACGAAAACCCGACGCTCCCCCTTCGCAATCTGACGATTTGGAGCGGCGGCGCGGTCGTATCGCCTAACACGGGAAGCACGACCATCACCGTATCGAATTTTCTCACGCCCGAAACATCGCCCATAACGGGAAAAATCTTCGTTTCGGCGCAGGAGGGCGACGCGGTGCTGACGGGCGACCAGATGTTGTTCGGGCAGACCGTCCCCACGCTGACCCTTCTTTCGGGACCGAACAATCCGCAAACCAATTTCTTCGCTTCGCAGATCAACAACCAAAACGGCACGCTCGATACTTCGGGCACGTTCGGCACGCGGAACGCAAACGCCGCCGCGGGAACGAACACCGGCGGCTGCCGTCAAGGCTGGGATATCACCGCCGTGGACGTTTCGGATAAGCTTGCGCCCCGCCAAACGAGCGCCGGGGTCCGCGTTAAGCGCGCCGG
>JAIEBL010000068.1 GCA_029069015.1 Clostridiales bacterium | reverse complement strand
CTCCGTTCCGCTCTTGATTTTCGCTTCGGTCACGCCGCTCGTGGAATCCCAATCGAAATTGAGCTTCTTCTTTTTTACCGTAACAGAAATCGTTTTGGTCGTATCTGTCGAGCCGTCGCTCCAAAGGTAATCGGACTTCTTCTTGGTAAGGCCGACGGTATAAGTACCCGCATTGATCATGGTAGGAGCGACAACTGTAATAATTTTATCGTCGCCGTGCACGCTGTCTGCATACCAAGACTCTTCCGAAATCTTCGATTTTAAATCATTGCCCGTGTATTCCCATTCAATTTTTTGCGGGACTATCATCAAATAATTGCGCACGGGAGAATTTTCGGGCTTATAGTTCAAAGAAGTCGTCCCAATTCTGGAAGAATTCCAAATTTTTTCGTTCAGTTTAGTCGAGCCCGTACCTACGGCGTTTCTCGCTTGCGTAAGCAAGGTGCTCAACGACGTAAGCTTTGCCGACTCCGAGGTCTGATTAACGCAGGTTGCATGATAAGAAGCATAGTTCGAGTCACTGCCGCCGTTCGTGTGATATACTTGACTAAGGGTGCGGGTAAGATTCGCAACTGCTACGTCCCCACACGCACCGCCCATATACTTCGTCGTCGAGCCACTCTTGACGACACCCTCCGCATAGGCGTTTTTTATAGTAATCGCAGCTTTAGTTGCACCTCCAAACACTCCCGTGATAGCACCGCTATAAGTCGGCGTCGTCGACTTCGGCAACGTAAATTCCATTCTTCCGACGAGCCCGTCTATAACGACGCCTGCTCCTCTGCCCGTAATAGCGAGTCCAACGCTTGCGTATGCGCCCCAACTGCCCGTCGCGTCCGTTACTTTTACGTTCGCGGCGCAGTCGTAAATATATGCGGTGTTTCTACAATCGTAATTTTCTCCTACAATTCCGGCGGGGATGACAACGTGATTTTCGTTGTCACACAAAATGGAAACGGAAAGCTCCGAAGAACAACGGTAGACGTACGACGAGGTAGTGGTCGTCGCCTTACTAGCATTATATTGTTGTCCGTTATGCGTCGAACCAACAATTCCACCCACAGGTACGTGGCAGGTATAAGTGTTAGTGGATTTAACGGTGCCGTTCGTATGGCAATTCAATACGTAATCGTTGCCGGAAGCGTAGCCGACGACTCCGCCCACCGCGCTGCCGCGTTCATTGTGCGTTTTATATCCCTGCGTAAAGTTCTGATAGGTAAAATCTTTTACAACAAGGTCTGTGATCGTAGCGTTATAGGTTCTGCAAAAAAGACCGTAGCCCCAAGTGCCCGTAGCAGAATTTGCGGTAACTCCAACATTGCTGAAATTCGTCGTAATGTTCGAAATGATATGACCTAAGCCGTAAAACGTGCCGCTAAAATATCCAAGGGCACGGAAAGTTGCAGTGGAAAAGTTGAGATCGCCCGCAAGCGCGAAAAATTTGCCGCTTCCCCAAACATTTGTATCGGACATAACGTACGTTACGAAATTTGCCCAGTCCGTAGTATTGGCAATAACGTACGGGTTTTGCTTCGTTCCGTGGTTATTGGCAGTAACGGTATCTACCGTGATTTTAGTCAAATCGGAAGTGCCCGAGCCGTTGTGATAATTTACATAT
>JAIEBL010000067.1 GCA_029069015.1 Clostridiales bacterium | reverse complement strand
GTTGTCGCGGCGCTGTTGTTTTGCCGCCCTACCGTTCGGCCGGCTGCCTTACCCGCGCTCAGCCCCCCTAACACAATCCCCTCTAGGTTGCCCCCCGACGCGTGCCCCGCGCGGGGTGGCAACTTAGAGGGATTTGTGTACGTGTCGATGAACGCGGTTACGCAAGCATGCCTTACGGTCGTAGGGCAAAACTACGGCGCGGCGAAAACGAAGAATATCGATTTGGCGGTCGTGCAGTGCGTGCTATTAAGCGCGGGCGTAGGGCTGGCGGTGGGCGGCATCGTGATTGCCGCAGGCAAGCCGCTACTTCGCTTTTACGGATGCGACGCCGCGGGTATCGAGTACGGCGTGCGGCGTATGCAGACCATTTGCCTATGGTACTTTCTGTGCGGCATTATGGAAGTGTTCGCGGGCGCCATGCAAGGGATGGGCAGATCGCTTCTTCCCATGCTCGTCACCATGTTCGGGGCGTGCGTCTTCCGCGTGATTTGGGTATATACCATATTCCGCGTCCGTCCCACGTTCTTCGTGCTCATGCTCTCGTATCCCGTGTCGTGGATATTGACGCTTTCCGTGCACGCCGTCTGCCTGTTCTTTTTGCGGAGAAAGGTATATCCGCGCCTTGCGAACGCAATTTCGGACACCTTACCCATGACCGAAACCGAAACGACGTCCGAACAAGAAGAGCCCATACTTGAAAACGAAAAGACCGACGCGCAAGAAGAAATTGCGCCCGTTCCCGAAAAAGAAGGAGAAGACCATGCAAACGCTCAATGAATTTTTACAGACGTCCTATACGAGTTACCACGCCGCGCAAAACGGCGCAAACATGCTCCGCGAGGCGGGTTTCGTTCAGCTTGGAGAGTCTTGCGAGAAAGCAAAAGGCGTGTACCGAATCGTGGGCGGCAGTCTGTTTGCCGCAAAGAAGGGGCAGGGCGGCGTGAACGTCGTCGTCAGCCATACCGATTCGCCCTCTCTACGCATTACGGGCACTTCGGGCGGTACGCTGACGGTAGAACCGTACGGCGGCGGACTGTACCGCACGTTCTTCGATCGCAAGCTGAAAATCGCGGGGCGGGTGATCATCGAAGAGAACGGCGTGCTCAAAGCGCAAACGGTTTGCTCCGATTACGAAACGGTGATCCCCTCGCTTGCCGTACATCTCGGCGGCAGCGACGGCGATTTGAACTTTTCGCGCGACGGGAAACCCATCGTGTCGCTAGGGAACGCTAAGCTTCCCGTTTCCGAAACGGCGGCGGGTTACGATTTGTTTTGCGTGCCCGCCGAAACGCCCTTCACGGCGGGGGAAAAGGGCGAGCTTTTGTGTTCGCCGCGTATCGATAACCTCGTCAGCGTGTATTGCTCTTTGCGGGCACTTATTGCCGCAAAAGGGAAAGCGGTAAATGCCGTTGCCTGTTTTAACAACGAAGAAACGGGTAGCGGCACGCGCGAGGGCGCACGCGCACCTCTGTTTGTCTCTTTCCTCGGTGAGGCTTGCAAAGCGTTTAAAGCAGGGGACGCGCACGAACTTTTAAAGAGTGCGTTCGTGTTCTCGTGCGACGGCGCACACGCCGTGCATCCTGCGTACCCCGACCGCTCTGCGTCCACCGCACCCGTCTTGGGCGGTGGCGTTGCCATTAAACGTAACGACCGCTATGCCACCGATGCGCTTGCGGCGGCGACGGCGCGTGCCGTTTTTGCTCGTGCAGAGCAGAGCGTACAGACCTATTTCAATCATCCCGACCGTCGTTGCGGTTCTACAGTGGGGCTCGCGTTTGCGAATATCACGGGCGCGACGGTGTGCGATATCGGCGTGCCGCAGCTTGCCATGCATTCCGCACTGGAAACGTGCGCGCTTTCGGACGTCGCCGCATTAGAGGCGATCTTAACGACGTACTTCGGATTGTCCATTCGGCGCAACGGCGACGAAATAACCATTGCGTAATCGGCGCACAATAAGATTGTACAGACCGAAAAGGAGAGCGTGATAAGAGTGGAGAACGCGGAAAACAAGCTGCTACGGCTCGTTAAAACCTATTTAACGGCATCCTACGAGGGAAGGACGCTGTATTCCGTGCGCGTAACGCTTGCCAAGAACTTGGTTTGGGGCATTCTCAAATTCGTGTTTGCCTGCGCCACGCGTTCGCTTCTTATCGGGCTTAGCGCGCTCTTTACGGCGCTTGGCGGCATTTCGCGTGCCTTTTGCTTTTTGGGCCTTCGCGCCAAAGCGGACAGGGCGGTGTCGCGCAAGGTAAACGCCGTGGTCGCGATTTCGCTCATGCTTTCGGGCATGTTTTACGCCGCCTACTTTCTGTACGTTTTGCTCTCCGCGTATTCGTTCCATTATACGTTGCTCGTGGCAATTCTGATTGCGTTCTTCTCGTTCGTCGACGTAGGAGTAGCGCTTAGAGGTCTGCATAAATCCAGGGGACAAAGCCTGCTCTTAAAGGATATAAAAATCATCAGTCTTATGGGCGCGCTTACGGCGTTGGTGCTGACGTCGGCCGCGCTGCTTTCGTGCGTAGGGGCGGAAATCCATAACTTGCACTACGTGAACGGCGGGTTCGGCATGGGCGTAGGATTCGTCATCTTTGCGGTGGGCGTATTCATGCTCTTTTCGCCGCGCGTATACGCCGCGCTCGACCTTCACCGCCGTTACGCATATCGCTTGCCGCACGCCGCCGCGCTTGACGCTTTGGGACTTGCGCCCGACTTTGCCGACGTACAACGCCAAAAGCGACAGGCGCGCAGGAATCCGTTTGCGCGTCGCCGTAAACGCGGGTTGCCCGCTTTTTGCGTACCGTTTGCGCGCGTTCGCGGCTACGGCACGTTCTGCTTTATATTCGATTTTGTCGCTGCGGAAGAAACGGTGCTTTGCGGGTATGCCGTGAAAAGGCGGGGGAAACGGACGCTCAAAAAATGGCAGCGCGTGCTTTTGTATGCGACCGTATTGTTTTGGTTTTTTCCGTATTTGGCGTATTTAGGGGTCATGCGGCTCATGTTTTCCGTTCGCCGCTATACGCACGTGCTCGACGCTTTTATGAACGAAAAGGGCTTTGAAAAAATTGAGCGCGAAGAGCGGTTTTAAAAACATGTTTCCGCGGCAAGCAATTTTTTCCTGTAAACGAAAATCGTTGACTTTGCATGCGTAAAAGACTATAATAAAGGATAGAAAAAACAAAAAGGGAGCAAAAGGTTTTCGGTATGAAACACACTTCCATCAGCGAACTTTTCAACCACAAAGAAAACTATCTCGGTAAGCAGGTCACGGTTTGCGGCTGGGTCCGCACTTCGCGTGATTCCAAGAACGTGGCGTTCGTCGAACTGAACGACGGCTCTACCTTGACGCACATACAAGTCGTGTTTGAAAAGAGCGAATTCGGCGACAGTCAGCTTGCACCGTTGCTCGCTTTGGGCGCGGCGATCAAAGTAGAGGGTAAACTCGTAAGCGGTATGAAGGCGGAAAGCGTGGAAATCGCCGCAAAGAGCGCGACGCTTTTGGGTGCGAGCGATCCGAGCTATCCTATGCAGAAGAAACGGCATACGTTGGAGTTTTTGCGCACCATACCGCACCTGCGCGTGCGCACGAATACGTTTAACGCCATGTTCCGTATCCGTTCGGAGCTTAGTTATGCCATTCATTCGTTCTTCCACGAAAACGGGTTTTACTACGTGCATACGCCTATCATCACGGGTAGCGACTGCGAGGGCGCGGGCGAGATCTTCAAGGTCACCACGGTGGGCTACGATCCCACGGTCAAGAGCGAAGAAGAATATTACCGCAAAGACTTTTTCGGTTGCGCGGCAGGGCTGACTGTTTCGGGGCAGCTCGAGGGCGAGACCATGGCGACCGCGTTGGGGAAGATTTACACGTTCGGACCGACGTTCCGCGCCGAAAACAGCAACACGACGCGCCACGCGGCGGAGTTCTGGCAAATCGAACCCGAAGTCGCGTTTGCGGAGCTGGACGACATTATCGAAATCGCGACCGACATGATCAAGTATATCGTGCGGTATTTGCTTAAATCCTGCGCAGCGGAATTGAAATTCTTCGAAGAACGCTTCGAGGCGGGACTGATTGCCAAACTCGAAAACGTGGCAAACAGCGACTTTGCGCGTGTGGACTATACGTCCGCCATAGATCTTCTGAAAAAGAGCGGCAAGCAGTTTGCCTATCCCGTGGAGTGGGGGTGCGACTTGCAGACCGAGCACGAGCGGTACTTGACGGACGAGGTGTTCAAAAAGCCTGTGTTTGTGACCGACTATCCCAAGGAGATCAAGTCGTTCTACATGAAGCTCAATCCCGACAATAAGACCGTTGCGGCAACCGACTTGCTCGTTCCCGGCGTGGGCGAGATCATCGGTTGCAGCGAGCGCGAGAACGACTACGACAAGCTTCTTAAAATCATCAAAGAACGGAAGATGAAGATAGAGGACTACGAGCAGTATCTCGACCTTCGTAAGTTCGGCTCCGTGCCGCACAGCGGGTTCGGGCTGGGCTTAGAGCGCATGATGATGTACGTTACGGGTATCGGCAACATCCGCGATACGATCGCTTATCCCCGCACCGTTAAAAACCTGAACCAAAACATATATACAATCCCAAAAAGCTTTCGATAAAAATGACAACGGATATATGAGACCACTGATAAAAGA
>JAIEBL010000066.1 GCA_029069015.1 Clostridiales bacterium | reverse complement strand
GATCGTTTGTTCGGTTATCTTTGCCGCAGCCCATATTTACATCAGTTATAAAAATTCGTTGTAAGCCCCCACGTAAGACGAAAACGGTCGAAATCGTTTGATCCCGACAGTTTTTCTTTTACTTCTTCATTTTTCACTTTTACTTTTTACTTCCCCTTACTCGCCCGTAAGCAAAGCGCAAGGGGCGATTTTCTTGACTTTGCGGGAAAGCAGACAAGCGAAGGCAAAGGCAAAGAGTACGAGCCCGATCCCCGCGACGGCGACAAAGCCGACGGGCACGGTGAAGGTGCATTTGAGGATACCGAGCGAACTGAAAAATATGCTCAGAAGCGGGTTTACGATAATACTGCTTATGATCAGTCCCACCAAGGTGGAAAGAAGGATTGCGGGCATGAAGGACAACGCCGTTTGCAGGATGAGTTGCCCCGTCGTAAAGCCGAGCGCCTTCAATATGCCGTAGTCGCGCTTTTTGTTGTTGAGCATCGTGCGCACGAGCAAATAGAGCACGAATGCGATAATGATGGCGGAAAGCACGAGTATGGCGATCACGATGATCGTCATGAGCGAAACGTAAACGATGGCGGCGGCTTCGATGGTGGAGTCGATGTTGATCGTCGTGTTCACCTTGCCCGCAAGCTTCTCTTTTACTTCCGCATTGAATGCGTCTATATCCGTACCCGCCGAAAGGTTGACGTAGTAGCTTACGTCGCGGATCTCCCCCAAACGCTCGTAGCCGGCCCGCGACATAAGCCCGTCGCGCCCGAGATAGTTCGTCACCTGCGTAAGTCCGCATATGAGATATTTTTCTGTTTTGCCGTTTGCCGTGATCTCGATTTCGTCCCCCACCGCGAACTTCCTTTCTTTGGCGTACCTTGCGCCGATCGCCATTTCGTTTTCGTATCGCGGAAGCCTTCCCTTATAGATGATGGCGGGGGTGTTGACCTTTGAAAAGTCGTCGCAAACCGTCGTTAAAAGCTCTGCGCCGCCGACGTGCGTCACGTTGATCGTCGTGTAAAGATACGCCTTTTCCACGCGGCTGTCGGCTTCCATTTCCCGCAAAAATTCGTTTTCGGAATCGACGCCGACGCTGATACAGGTATCCGCCGTTTCGCCCACGATCAGGTTCAGAAAGGGCGTAATATCGGCGATCATATTTTTTGCCATGACCCCCGAAAAGACGACCACGAGGCTCAGCACGAGCATGGTAATGCAAACCGTGATATTGTGCTTGACACCCGAAAGCGTGGTTTTAAGGGCAAGTGCGAGGTTTAACGGGGCTTTCGTCCTTTCTAAGCTAACGTGATTGCGCTTAAAGTTGTGTGTCTGTATGCCCGACCGCAGCGCAAGTATGGGTTCGATTTTTTTGATCTTCCGCGAGGCGAGCCACACGGCGAGCGCGACCGTTCCGCCCAAGATCAGAAGCGAAAGCAGCGCGGGCAGCGGCAGAAAGCGAACGGCGTACGGAATGCCCGTCTGCGCGATCATCATGGAATTGACGGCGGGAAACAAACAGTACGAAAGCCCGCCGCCCACGATCGCGGCAAGAAGCGTCAACCCGAGAAACTGCAGCAGCAGCGAGCAGACGAGCTGCCCCGACGTATACCCCATCGCTTTGAACGCGCCGAGGTTTTTCATATTTACCTGAATATAGTTGACGATATTCGACACGATGACGACGACCGCGATCAGAAGCACGAGGAACGCCATTGCGCTGATCACGCCCGAACAGATCATCTGCGAAATGTAACGAGCCTGCAGGACGATATCGTACGAATTGCTGACCATGTTGACGTTCGGAAACCGCTCGGAAATCGTGCTTTTGATGCTCGCCTCGAAATTCAGATTTTCCTTTCTGTCGCGAAGGCGCATCGAGCAAAGCGTCGATCGGGGCGCATACCCCGAATTTTCAAGCGCTGCATATTTGTCTTGCGTCAGAATAAATTCGGTCAGCCCGCAGTTGTGCGAACCCGCCATCACGCTGTTGAAAAAACCGCATACGGTATACTCGATCGTGCAGCTTCCGACAGAGAGCGCGATCGGCTTTCCGACGGCAATATCGCCCGTCTTGTAGAGCATGGGCAGATATATGCCGCTCGTGACCGAACCTTGTTCCACGATTTCGGCTCTTCCCACACTGCGCGTAAGTGCCGTGTCTTTATCCAAAAAGACGACCCACGTGTTTACTTCTCCGTCGTTGTACGGAAAGGTGCAGACCATGTGCATCCCGCTGTCCAGACGGTACTCGGATACGCGGCTGTCCTTTTCGAGCGTTTGGGACAAAAATTCTTTCACCTCGCCGCTCGGGTCGTCCACCGTGATCGTGACGTGTTCGGCGTTGAGTTTTTTATGGTAGCGGTCGAAGTTGGCTTTATAGTCCGTCGAGAGCATGAGCCAAAGATTGAGGAGCATTGCCGCAAGCAAAATCAGCACGACGATCGCCACGGTCTGCCCCTTGGCTTTGCGCATGTTCGAGCGGGCGATAAGAAAACTCTTTCTCATGCTACCACCCCATTTCTTTTAAGAACGCGGAAAGCTTTTCGTGGCGTGCCACGTCACCGTGCACGTATTTACCCAGATCGCACTCGCCCAAGATCGCACCGTCTTTTAAGTACAGAATGCGGTTACCGCGCCGCGCCGAACGCATGTCGTGCGTGACCATGACGACGCTCTGCCCCATCGAATTGAACTTTGTGAGCGTATCGAGTACGTCCAGACCCGATTTACTGTTGAGCGCGCCCGTCGGCTCGTCGGCAAAGAGAATTTCGGGGCTGTTGATGAGCGCGCGCACGATCCCGACGCGCTGCGCTTCGCCGCCCGAAATCTGCGTCGGAAACTTCTTCTGCGTTTCCTCCGGTATATCCACCGCCGCGAACAGTTCCTTGGCACGCGCAACGAGCGCCTTTTTGTCTTTGCTGACGAGAAGCCCCGCCGAAAGCACGTTGTCCATAACACTCATGCCGTCGATCAGATAGATCTGCTGGAACACGAACCCGCAGTGGTCGCGGCGAAACACCGCGAGACCGTCCTGCGACAGATCGGAAATGACCCTGTCGCCGAACGTGATCTTTCCCAAACTCGGCGTGTCCATGCCCGAAAGAGCATACAAAAGCGTGGACTTCCCCGCGCCGCTCGCGCCCATGATCACGGTGAAATCGCCGCGGTAAAGCGCCAAGTCGATATTTTTCAGAACGTGTTGCTGTTGCCCGCCGTTTGAAAACGTCTTGCTGAGGTTTTCGGTTTTGAGAAGTATTTGTTGCTGCATATGTAACCTCCCTTTTACGCGACCATTTTACCCCTTAAAGTCCTTAAACGTCTTTAACGGTTTCTTAAATTATTCTTAATTCTTTCCGCTTAAAGCCAAGGTGACCGTCGCCTTCAAGCCGCGAACTCCGTTTTCGATTTGCAAGCTTCCTTTCATTTCTTTCATAAAGTAATCGGAAATATACAGCCCCAGCCCCGCGCCCTCGACGTTTTCAGCATTGCTGCCCCGCTTGAATTTCTCTTTGAGCACGGGCAGTTCTTCTTCCCTGACGCCGCCGCCGCGATCCTCGATAATAACGGAAAGAGCCGTGTCCGTCTTTGCCGTCGTCACGGTCATTTCCGTCTTGGCGTATTTGTAGGCGTTGGCAAAAAGATTATCGAAAACCTGTTGCAGCCGCAGCCCGTCGGCATACACCAGACATTCGGGAATGTCGGGCAATACCGCACGGTGCAGATAGTCGGCGTTTTCGAGCATCGAGTGTATTTTCGCGCTTTCCAGATCGACGGGCGTAACGGAGAGCTGCTCCAACTCTTCGAGCGTTGCCGTAAACAGGTTCGTAACGAGCGTATCGATCTGGTCGGCTTTACCCACGATCTGCGTATAGTTTGCCTTGTCTTTCTCCCCTTTCGTGGTAGCGAGCCCGACCTCCGAAACCGCCTTAATGCTTGCGACGGGCGTCTTTATATCGTGCGAGAGTTTTGCCACGAGTTCCTTTTTGCTCCTCTGCGCTTCCGCCTCCGCCAGGCGCGCTTTTTTGAGCTCGGAACGCATAATATCGAAGCTCTCGGTAAATGCGCCGAAAAGATTGCCTCTATCCATTTCAAGCGGAATATCGAGGTTGCCGCCCGCGACACGCTCGGCAAACCCTTTGAGTTTGCGGAAGGGCCCCACGACACTGCGGTGCATATACACGGCGTACCCGATGCAGATCCCGCATTGCAAAGCGATGGCAACCGACAGCACGAGAACGGCCGTCCGCTTTTGCGCTTGCAGCGAAAGCGCGCCGTCGTTGTACACGATGACCTTTCCGACGGCGGCGTTATCGACGGTAATATCGAGGATCGTATCTCTGTGCGTGATCGCCTGGTTTATGCTTTCGGAAAGATTTGCTTTCGTCTTATAAAGCAACGCCCCGTTTTCGTCCAGCACAACGTAGTCGAGCGCGGTCGCGTTTTCGTGCGCTTCCAAAGTATTGAAATCTTTCGTCACCGATTGCACGATTTCGTTTACCGCAACGGTGTCTTGTGTAAAGTCGGGCGCCTGCAACGCAAAGACAATCAGCACGACGATTTCGGCAAGCAACACGCACGAAGCGCCTATTAAAAACAGTTGCTTTTTCATTGCGCCCCTCCCGTGAACTTGTAGCCGTCGCCCCACACGGTCGTTATATATTGT
>JAIEBL010000065.1 GCA_029069015.1 Clostridiales bacterium | reverse complement strand
CTGGGCCACCGCACTCGCCGCATAATCGAAAGCGTCTTCTTCGTCTTCGGTTTCTTCCGCTTCGTCCTCGGCTGCTTCCGTTGCGACCGCTTCCTCGAATTCTTGCTCCTCTTCTTCTATCGGGCTTTCGTCTTCATATGCGTCTTCGGGTTCTTCTTCGTACGCGTCTTCGGCTTCCGCTTCCGCAGCTTCGTCCTCTCCGACGCCGAGGACGTCTTCCGCTTCTTCGATTTCCTCGTATAAAGTTTCTTCCGTTTCGGCAGATTCTTCCGATTCTGCCGTTTCCTCTTCGTCTGACGCTTCCTCGGTTTCGTACTCGGCGTTTTCCTCTTCGTCGTCGGCAAGCTCGTAGGAAATCTTTTCTTCCGCGAAATCGTCCATCATCGCGTAGCCTTCTTCGATGGCACGCGCAAGATCGTCGCCGAGGTCGGCAGTATCGTCGCGCTCGTCCATCAGCTTAAAGACTTCACCCATGATTTCTTTTTCGTCGATCGGCTCGTTTTGGGGTGCGCTCTCCGCGTTTTCGCTTGCCGCCAGTTGCGGCTTTTCGCCGCTCGCCAGATAGGCCTCTTCGGTGTGCGTCAGTTGCTCGCGCGTTTCGTGTTCGACGCCTTCGCGCTGCTCGTGCGTTACGCCTTCACGCGCTTCGTGCTCTACCTTTCCGCGCTCTTCGTGCGGTACGTTCTCGCGCTGCGCATACGTAACGTCATTCGTCTTTGCGTCTTGCGCGGCGCTCTTTGCGTAAGCATCGGTAGGCGCAGCGCTCTCTGCGGTTTTAAACGCCGTTTTGGCGACTTTCTTCTTTTTCTTCGTTTTGGCAAAGACGACGATGATTGTCAGAAGCGCCAAAAACGCTACGGCAAACGGCACAATCAAACCCGCAAGCGCCAATTTTTCAAACAGCGTAACGGCGTAACCGATCGCAGGAACGGAGAAAAGCTTTTTGCCCTTTCTGAGAAACAACAGTTTTTTATCGAGTCGCGCGCATTCGAGCGAAAGCGGTTTGTACTTGCATATAACGGCAAACGCCCCCACGACAAGACCCGCGAACAACACGACGAAGGCAAGAATCAACATGCATACGTCGTACCATTTGCGCGTGCGTTTATGCCGCAAAAGCGTAACGAAAAAGCCAAGACCCAAAATCAAAATGAGTCCTGCCGCAACCGCATAACAAACGACCGATGAAAGATTTTTGATCGCCAATAGGTTCATACGCATTATATTATACTATCT
>JAIEBL010000064.1 GCA_029069015.1 Clostridiales bacterium | reverse complement strand
TATATATATAATATTTTAGATAGTAGTGATGGAAGTAGAGGACGTGTAAATGTGGATTTTCCGTATTTAGTGTTATTTTCTCAAAAAAAGGAAAAATAAAATACAAGATAACGTAAACGATCGAAAAACAAAATGTGGACAATCTTTACACTTTTACTAAAATAACCAACATTTTATTAACAATCGTCGAACGGAAATAAAGAAAAAAGTAAAAAACAAAAAACTAAACCCAAAGTTATCCACAGAGTTTTCCACAATGTGGATAACTTTCAGGGGATAAGGCGTGTATAACCCTATTTAAGTGAAAAATGGAAGAAAGAGATATTATTGCGGCAATCAGTACGGCGCGCGGCAGCGGTGCGGTCAGTATGATACGACTTTCCGGAAAGGGAAGTGGTAGATTTTCGCAGTCCTTTCTGAAAAACGTAAAAGAGAATAAACAAAACGAAACGGTAGATTTGCCGCATGCCAAAATGGTATCCTGCCTTTTTTGCGGGAAGATAAACGACCATATTATGGCAGTTCGGTACGACAGCGGTAAAAGTTATACGGGCGAAGAAAGCGTCGAGCTCTATTTTCACGGGGGAAAAAAGCTCACGGAGCTTGCGCTTCTCAGTTTTATCGAAGGCGGTGCACGCATAGCGGAAAAAGGAGAGTTTACGCGGCGCGCATTTTTGAACGGCAGAATAGACTTGACGCAAGCCGAGGGGATCGTCGATCTGATCGACGCCGAGAGTGAAAACGCAGTAAAAGCGGCTTTCCTTCAAAGCGAGGGAAGAACGCGGAAGATCATCGAAGAACTGTATGGAAATTGCGTTACGCTTCTTGCGCGGGTAGAAGTGAGCATTGATTACCCGGAAGAAGACGTAGAAGAAGTGACGCGCACCGAAGCGGAAAAAGGCATAGATGAACTGCGGCAGAAAATAGCGCGCGAAAAAGACGGATACAACGCAAGCCGTATCGTGCGGGAAGGCGCACGCGTCGTGCTCTGCGGAAAAGTCAACGCAGGAAAGTCAACGCTTTTCAATACACTTCTCGGCGCAGAGCGCGCCATCGTATCGAATGAAGCGGGGACGACGCGCGACACGATAGAGGAAAAAATAAGCTTACGCGATATTGCGGTCGTGCTCGTCGATACGGCGGGCGAACGGAAAACGGACAGCGACGCCGAACGAAAAGGTATCGACCGCAGCAAACGCGAAGTACAGAGCGCCGACTTGACGCTTCTTGTCGTACGCGAAGGAGAGAAGAAAGCGGAAGAAGTATTAGCGGAAAATGGCGGCGCAAAAGATAAACAATTGCGCGTCGTCAACTGCTTCGGAAAGGTAAACAAACAGAGTACGGAAGATTGCATTTATCTCAACGCACAAAGCGGCGAGGGCGTGGAAAAGCTGACGGAAGTCATATACGCGAAATGCAAAGATTGGGAAAAAGGCGGGAGCGCGATCACCAACGCGCGGCAGTACGATGCGCTAGTCAGTGCAGATAAAGCGCTTGCCCGCGCACAGGTTGCTTTGAAAAACGAAACCGTCGATTGCGTGTGCGCCGATCTGAGCGACGCTTTGCGCGCACTTGGCAGAATCTTAGGCAAAGAACCTACCGAAGACCTGATTGGCGAAATCTTTTCCCGCTTCTGCGTAGGAAAGTAAACGAATGCAGAATGAAAAGCCGATCGAGGACGGGAACGGCGATAGAAAAATAAAGCAATTATCCGAGCATCAAAAAAATGAAGATTATTGATACCAATAAAAAAGCGTACTTCGATTATTTTATAGACGATACCGTAGAGGCGGGCATCGTCCTTTCGGGCAACGAAGTCAAGTCCATCAAAATGCAGAACGTGAACTTAAAAGACAGTTTTTGCAAATTGGAGAACGGCGAGCTGTGGCTCAAAAATATGTTCGTTGCGCCGTACGCCAAAGGCAGCGTGTTCAACTCCGAAGAGCGGCGGGATAGGAAACTTTTATTGCATAAAGCGGAGTTGAGCAAGTTAGAGGGCAAGGTGCGGCAGAAAGGCATTACCCTTGTGCCCACGAAACTGTACTTTAAAGGAAACCGCGTCAAAGTGGAAATAGGTCTATGCCGCGGCAAAAAGCTCTACGACAAGCGCGACACCGCGCGCGAAAAAGATATAAAGCGCGACACCGAACGCCAAATCAAGGAAAGCACGAAGTAGAGAAAATAAGAATTAAGAATGTAGAATTCAGAATTAAAAGCAAGTCGAGGACGGGAGCTGCGGTAAGCGAAAAACAGAAACTATCCGAGCAATGAAAAGCTTGTCGAGGGCTAAAACAACGATGAGCGAAATACAGCAACTATCCGAGCATTATAAAAGCAACTATCCGAGGATCAAAAAAGTGAAAAATAAAATACAGTATTTTTGCATAGCGGCAGCGATTCTTGCCGTGGGAATTTTGGTGGCGGTCTTTCCGTACTTTTCGTGGATACTCAGCTTTTCGTACGGGATAATCGGACTGCTGAGCGGGTGCGTGATGTGGCTGTTATACCGCATACTGATTCGCTCGAAAACGGGCGAAATGCTCATCGGGGCGGCGGTCGTTTCGGAGCTTGCGGGTGTATTCCTGCTGATCAACCGCTGGTTTCATTTCATGCGCAATAATCTTTTGGTGCTCGCCGTGCTCGGGAGCTTAGGACTCGTGGCGCTTCTTGCATCTTTTGCGCTTAATGAAACCAAAATGCGGCAGGCGGCAAAGCGTATCTTTGCGGCGGCGTGCGGACTGATCGTTGCGGGCATCGTGGGCGCGTTTACCTATATCGAAGCGTCCTTTACCGCGCTCTGCGCAGCGGCGGCGTGTATCATGCTTTGGATACCCATCGAGAGCTACGTGCACAAAAAGCGCGCCGAAAAAGCGGCGCATATCGTCACCGTACCCGAGCGGGATATCGAAGTGATCGACGATAAAAACGAAAATCAAGAAAGCGAAAACAAGTAGAAAAGAGCTATGGCAACGGAAAGAGAAATACCCGTTAAAAAGAACGACGTCATCGAAGCGGATATCGACGGCGTCGGCTACGAAGGAGAGGGCGTTGCGCACTTAGGCGGCTATGCCGTCTTCGTGCCGTTTGCACTGCCCGATGAACGCGTGCGCGCGCACGTCATTATGGTAAAGCCCTCTTTTGCCGTCGCCAAACTCTTGGCAGTTTTACGCCCCGCGGCGGAGAGAAGAGAACCGTTTTGCCCGCACTTCCGTACGTGCGGCGGCTGCGCCATGCAGCATATAGACTACGATGCTCAAACGGCGATAAAACGGCAGACGGTGCAGGATACGTTCCGTAAGATCGCGAAGCTGAACGCCGTCGTACAGGAAACGGTCAAAAGCCCGAGCATTACCGCATACCGCAATAAGCTGAGCGTACCCGTACGAGGCGCACAACCGAAAATAGGTTTTTTTGCGGCACGCTCGCACCGCATTTGCGAAATCGGAAAATGCCCTATTCAGTTCGAAGAGAACGAAAAACTGCTTGCGCTCTTTGCGGATTTTTTAACGCGCGAAAAACTGACGGGATACAACGAAGAGGACGGCACGGGACTCGTGCGGCACTTGGTCGCGCGAAAAATAGGCAATACGCTGACCGTGACCGTGGTGGTAAACGGCAAGAGCGGAAAACGCATTGCACCCTTCTACGAGGATCTGCGGGAGGCGTTCGGTTCGGCGTGCACGCTGTACGCCAATTTCAACGAAGGCCGCAACAACGTGATCTTGGGAGAGCAAAGCGCGCTACTCGGCGGCACGCCCAAACCCGTGCTCGTAGACGGACTTTGGACGGAAGTGCACCCGCAAAGCTTCTTTCAGGTCAACGACGGCGTGCGGCAGCTTTTATATAACGCCGTGCTCGAAGAAGTGGGCGAAACGGTGCTCGACGCATACAGCGGCGCGGGACTCCTTTCGGCACTTATGGCAAAAAAAGGCGCGCGCGTGGTGGCGATCGAGCGCGAGAAGAAAGCCACGGAAAGCGCAAAGCTTTTAAACGAGCGAAACGGAATTTCGGAAAGCGCCGTGCGGCTTGTGAACGCCGATTGCGCCGAGGCGTTGCCCGAATACTTGAAAAACAAACCGCAGACGGTGGTGCTCGACCCGCCGCGCAGCGGATGCGCACCCGCCGTTCTGACTGCGCTGACGGAAACGCCCGTGCAAAAAATCGTATACGTTTCCTGCGCACCCAATACGCTTGCCCGCGACGTCGCCGTACTAAGCAGTGCATACGATTTGCAAAAGCTCACGCCCTTTGATATGTTTCCGCATTGCGCAGGGGTGGAGACGCTCGCGGTGCTTACGAAAAAAGAGTAAAGCAGGGCAAAGGGCAGCCGCGCGAAAGGCAAAAATTAGCGGTTGACAATGAGTAAAAACGAGTGGTATACTTTTAGCATATAAAAAGAAGAGAAAAAAGAGAGGAGAGAAAGCCGTGAAAAAGTTTTTCGGAAAAATCGTATTGCTGATTACCGCGGTATGCTTGTTGTTTTCGTTTACCGCATGTAATAACGATCCGCCGCCCAGAGAATACACGCAGGAGGAAGTGATTGCGTCGGCGGTGGAAAACACGCTCAAAGAAAAGGACGTGAAAGTCAGCGCGGATGCAACTGCGTATATCGCGGAGCTGAATAAAAACGTTCCGTTGTCGGTTGCGATCGATATCAAGAACCAGAACGGGAAAATCGACTTTGCGGCATCGTATTCTGCGACCACGACGGTAGCAGGGCAGTCGGTCACGATCGGCAACAGCTACACGTATAAAGACGGCATTCTTTATGCCCCCGTCTACGACCAAAACGGAGACATTATCCCCGACCAAGTGGCTACGAGCATGGTCGACGTAAGCTTCGAAGAGCTCTTGACGCCCGACGGAAGCGGCAAAACGCCCCTTTCGCAAATCATGGATGCCCTTCGCGAGCAAGGCGGCGAGATCGTTAAACCGCAAAACGGCGTCTACACGTTCGAAGCCGCAACCGACGCAAAGCTTGCGCTCGTCGCGCTCAAAACGTTCGTGCTTGCATACAAAGATACGCAAATCGGCGATATGCTCGCGTCCTTTGTGGGCGGCGGCTATACGCGCGAAGATCTCGTCGAAGAT
>JAIEBL010000063.1 GCA_029069015.1 Clostridiales bacterium | reverse complement strand
TTCCTTTATACAGCAGTTCGCCCGCTTCTTGCACGATGGAAATAAAAATGACGAAAAACAGGAGTTTGACCCCGCCGTGTAAGTAGGCGGAAGCGTTCGACCACGCTTGTACGCCCGTTATGCGCGAGCCGAGCTCGTAAACGATTTTCAGATTAAAGCCGAGCGCCGCCGAAACGATAAAGATAGGAACGATCACGCATGCGTAGAGCAGAAAGATTCGTTTGAGCGGAATTTCTTTGCGCGTCAAGTGGAACGCTTTATAACCCGTGTACTTTTTGAGCAGCAGATGAATGCCGACGAGCATGGGCACCCAAACGACGATGTTCGATACGTAGAAGAAGAGTTTTTTCAGATTGCCGTAGTACACTCTCGAAAAGAGCGGCTCTTCGAGAAGGTGCAAAAGCTGCGCGATATACACGCAAAATACGATAGCGGCGGCAAAAATCATGTAGATTGCCGCGAGCCGTTTTTCCTCGTCGCGCGTTTTTTGTTTCAATGCAAGCGGAAGGCTCTCCGCGTTTTGGGACTTTTCCTTTTCGTCCGCTGCCGCTTCCGTCTCGACCGTCACGTTTTCCGCTTCCGCGTCGGGCGCGGTGTTTTCTGCTGCGACAGTTTCGCTGTCTTGCGGCTGTTCGTTTTTCGTTTCTTCGCTGTTCATGCTTTTCGTTTTCCGTATTTTATTTGGAATGGTTTCAGTATAGCCGATTTTTCGCATTTTGACAAGGGTTTATGTGCAAGTTGAGGATTTTCGGCAACGAATTTTGGAAAAACCTTGAAAAACGGCGGAAAGTGTGGTATACTGCTTGTGTATGGGAAAACAACGGTACATATTGGCGCTCGATCAGGGCACGACGAGTACGCGCGCCGTTATTTTTAACGAATCGGGAGAAGCGGTGGCATGTGCGCAAAGAGAGTTTGCGCAAATCTATCCGCATGCCGGTTGGGTGGAGCACGACCCGCGCGAAATCTTGAGCACGGCGCTCGGCGTGATGGCGGAGGCGGCGGCGCACGTCGACCCTTCTTCCATTGCGGCAATGGGCATCACCAATCAGCGCGAAACGGTGGTCGTTTGGGAAAAAGACGGTACGCCCGTCTACAACGCCGTCGTTTGGCAATGCCGTCGCACGGCGGACGCCTGCCGCGCGCTTATAGAGGGCGGTTATAGCGAAACCATTTATAAAAAAACGGGGCTCATTCCCGATGCGTACTTTTCCGCGACCAAGATCAAATGGATCTTAGATAACGTAGCAGGCGCGCGCGAAAAGGCGAAGAGCGGCAAACTCTATGCGGGTACGATCGATACGTATTTACTCTATTGCTTGTCGGGCGGTAAAATCTTTGCCACGGATTACACGAATGCCGCCCGCACGATGCTCTTTAATATCCACGAAAAAAAGTGGGACGACGAGCTTCTTTCGCTCTTCGATATTCCCGTTGGTTTGCTGCCGCAGGTCTACCCGTCGGCGCACTTCTTCGGCGTCACGCAAAAGCGGGTGCTCGGGCGCGAGCTTCCCGTTTGCGGGGTCGCGGGCGATCAGCAGGCCGCGCTCTACGGGCAGGGCTGCGTCGGCGAAGGGCAGGTCAAGTGCACGTTCGGCACGGGCGTCTTTCTATTATGCAATACGGGGGAGCGGGCGGTTCGCTCGTCGCACGGACTCCTCACCACGCTGGCGGCGGCAAGAAACGGCGCGCCGTTTGCGCTCGAAGGGAGCGTGTTCGTAGGCGGCGCGGCGGTGCAATGGCTGCGCGACGAAATGAAGCTTATTCATTCTGCCGCCGAAAGCGAAGAGGTGGCGCTGTCGGTAAAGAGCAGCGGGGGCGTGTACGTTGTGCCTTCGTTCGTTGGTCTTGGTGCGCCCTATTGGGACAGCGGCGCGCGCGGCCTTATCTGCGGCATTACGCGCGGCACGGGACGTGCGCATATCGTTCGCGCTACGCTCGAATCGATTGCCTATCAGACGGCGGACGTCCTTTTCGCCATGCAGAACGATACGGGGAGGGCGCTGACCCGTTTAAGAGTAGACGGCGGAGCGTCGGCAAATAATTTTCTCATGCAGTTTTTGGCGGATATCACGGGTGCGGAAATCGTGCGCTCGCGCTGCGTGGAAACGACGGCGCTGGGTGCGGCGCGACTTGCCGCCGTAGCCTCAGGCGAGAACGTCTTTACCGCAGGTGACGACGACAGGATCGATTGCGTTTTTGCGCCGAATATGAAGCAAAGCGAGCGGGAAGAAGCGTTGTGTGGTTGGAGCAGTGCGGTATCGCGCGCGAGAAGCAATACGGAAAAATAGGGACGAGGAAACGAGATGAGCAAACTGGGTGTATTTTCGTATATCGAACAGGCGTGCGGCGTTTTGGAAAGCAAGCGTGCGCTTTATACCGAGAACGGAGTGTGGATCACCGAATTTTTGGAAAAGGTGCTCTCCGGTGCGGACGAAACGGTGGGCGTGACCTACCGCATCAAGACGGCGGCGTCGCTCAAAGAAAAGCTCGTGCGCAACAATCTGTATAAACAGTATACGGCGGACGAGGTGGTGGGTGCGTGCTCGGATATTATCGGCGTGCGCATCGAGTGCCGCTTCCTCGACGACGAAAAGACGGTGTACGGCAAGCTCTGTCAGCTCTTCGGCGTGCCGTGCGAGGAGGCGGGCGAGGGGTACTTCCGCCCCGAGGGCGAACACCGCATTATGCTCAAGCTCGGCTCGCCGCAGCCCGAAAAGCAAAAGAACGGGCTTTCCATTTACCGCATAGACGGTTGCGTTTTCGCGGGCGGCGAGCGGTACAATTTCGAGCTTCAGATCAAAAGCCTGGTCAACAGCTTCTGGTCGGAGATCGAACACAAGATCATCTACAAAAACAAACGGTTCATGCTTATCGACGATTTCGTCAGCGAGCTTATGGGGAGCATCAACGAGAACCTCAAAAACATCGACAGCCAGCTCAACATGCTCTTTCGCCGCTGTCTGGATACGTCCCATTCCGAGCAGCGCGAGGCGCTCGAAAATATGCTCTTAACGCTCATCAACGAGGTGTATTCGCGGCTCGTCGAAAAGCGCGCAGGGATTTCCGCGAACATCAAGCCGTACAGTCAGGCGCTCGTAAAGTACATACTCGGCTATTCCACGTTTGCTACAAAGAAGTCGACGACTATAAAGAGTCTGCCGCAAGACGCGCCATACGGCGGAACAACGGTGCGCTTTATGGACTGGATGCGGAAAGTAGACTTTAACGAGATCGCCATCGGCGAGAAAATCGAGTTTACGACACCCATCGAATACGAAACCGACATGCAGGCAGTCATCGGCAAAAAGCTCATTTCCGAAATGAACGACGACTTTTTCTGCAATACGTTCTTCCACATTCTTTTTTCGGTGGAAGTGGGCAACGACATGCAGGACTTTGCGACCTACGTCCGCTACTATGCGCGGCGCATCGGCGCGGACGAAAAATCGAAAGAGGGCAAGACGCGGCTCATCGCCGAAATCGAAAAGGGTGACGCGGGCAAGCTCGTTTTAGAGAGCGAAATCGAAAGGCTTGCGGCGATCCGATAGTCGCGGGCAGAACAGCGCACAATAAAAGAAATAAAAAAACAACATATATATTGGAGGGTTTTAGCATGAGAATCGGTATTCTGACTTCGGGCGGCGATTGCCCCGCACTCAACGCGGTCATTCGCGGGTTTGCCAAGTACGCGTACAGCAACATTAAGAACGTAGAGATCTACGGCATTGCCGACGGTTACGGCGGGCTTATCAACGGCGAGTATAAGGTGATGAAGCGCGAGGACTTTTCGGGTATTCTCAATATCGGCGGTACGATCTTGGGCACGAGCCGTCAGCCGTTCAAGAAAATGACGATCGAAGAGGACAACACCACCAAAGTGCAAAAGATGGTGGCAAACTACAAAAAGTGGGGGCTTGACGCACTTCTCACGTTGGGCGGCGCGGGCACGCACAAATCGGCGGCGCTGCTGTCTGCCGAGGGCTTGAACGTCATCGGTCTTCCCAAAACGATCGACAACGACATTTACGGCACGGACGTCACGTTCGGCTTCCATTCGGCGGTGGACGTTGCGACCGAGTGTATCGACCGCGTGCACACGACGGCGGCGAGCCACGGGCGCACGATCATCGTAGAGATCATGGGCAATAAAGTGGGCTGGCTTACGCTGTATGCGGGCATCGGCGGCGGCGCGGACATCATTCTGCTGCCCGAAATTCCTTTCTCGACGAAAGCGGTCTGCAAAAAGGTTCTGGAGCGTGCGGAGGCGGGCAAGGCGTTTTCCATTATCGCCATTGCCGAGGGCGCGATCGAAAAGAGCGAAGAAAAGCTCAAAAAGAAGGAAAGAGAAGCGCTTCGCCGTGAGCGCGGCGACACGACGCTCACCAATCGACTTGCGCGCGAGATCAACGAGCAGACGGGCGTGGAAACGCGCACGATGGTTCCCGGTCACATTCAGCGCGGCGGTTCGCCCTCTGCCTACGATCGCGTGATCTCCACGCAGGTCGGCGCGTATGCGGGGTATCTGTGCAAAGAGGGCAAGTTCGGCACGACGGTCGCGCTTTCGGGCGATAAGATCACGCACAACAAGCTCGCCGACATTGCGGGCAAAACCAAGTGGGTGCCCGTCGATCATCCGCTGATCCTCTCGGCAAAGAGCATCGGCATTTCCTTCGGCGACGACTGATTTTTTCACTGCAAAACGTTCCACCGTCATTGCGAGCCGTAGGCGAAGCAATCCAGACCTTAAAGTTGCTTTCATTCTGGTTTGCTTCGTCGCTTCGCTCCTCGCAATGACGAAAGGAAGGGGCTCTGTCATCTTGACCAAACGGATACCGAAGCGAGCGGAGAAATCTAAAAACAAAGAGAAACGAAAGGACACTATAAAAAATGAAGTTTATCAAAAACGAATACGTAAACCGCGAGTACAGCTGGCTGCTGTTCAATAAGCGCGTGCTTATGCAGGCGGCGGATAAAAGCGTCCCCGTGCTCGAGCGGAGCAAATTCTTTTCCATATTCTGCTCCAACCTCGAAGAGTTTTACAGGGTGCGGGTAGGCAGCCTTTTCAATCAGAACGCCGTAAGCCCCAAAACGCGCGAGAATAAAACGGCGCTGACTGCGGCAGAACAGCTCGGCGGTATCTTCGCCGAAACCAAAAAGTTATGCGCGCAAGCCGCCAAAATTTTCGCCGAGCTTCGGCGGGACTTGAAACAGAACGGCTTAAAGCAGGTGCGCGGCAAGCTTACGGGCAATCAGAGAACGGAGCTTCGGCGCTACTTTGAAGCGCAGGTCCTGCCTTTCCTGTCGCCCATGGTGCTCGACGCAAAGCATCCGCTCATACGCTTCGAGAACGCGCACGTATACTTAACCGCAAAGCTTGAAAAGGGCGGGCGGGAAATGTTCGGCGTTTTGCCGCTTCCCGCAAAAGTGAAACCCTTATACGTATTTTCGGGGAAGGGCACGCAGTTCATTACGCTCGAAGATACGGTCAAAGAACTCGGGTACTTGGCGTTCGAGGGCTACAAGTTCTTGGAGAGCGCGATGGTGCGCGTCACGCGCAATGCCGACTTCGAAACGGACGAGAACGACTGCGACAGCGAGTATGACTACGACTTTGCCAAGTACTTGAAAGAAAAGATAGAGATGCGCGCCACGCTTTCGGCGGTGCGGCTCGACATCGACACCGAGAACGAGGAAATTTTGGCATTCCTTATCAAGAACCTCGGCATCAAGCGCAAGCAGTGTTTTGCACTCGGCTATCCGATCGATTGCAAGTACCTTTCCAAGCTCGATTCGCTGCTTTCCGAGCAGGACGCCGCGCCGCTCAAATATAAGCCGGGCCGCGCAAAGACCGTAAAGGCAGAGGGGAGTC
>JAIEBL010000062.1 GCA_029069015.1 Clostridiales bacterium | reverse complement strand
CTGGTAAAAGCGCATGGCCGGAAAAACGAAGCATACGGTTGCCGTCGTTGGCCTTGGGCTGATCGGCGGCTCAATAGCGCTTAATTTAAAAAAAGTCTGCCGCGTCATCGGCGTAGACACAAACGCGGAAACGTGCGACTATGCGTTGCGCAACGGCTTTATAGACGAGGTGCGCCCGCTTGAAAGTATAAAAGGCGTGGATGCCGTGCTTCTCTGTACGCCCGTAGAAAAACTTAAAGAAACTGCGGCGCAGGTATACGGTATCGTGGGCGAGAGCGCCCTCATCACGGACGTGGGAAGCGTGAAGTCCGTGCTTGGAAACGCTTCGGGACGCATCGTGGGCGGACACCCGATGGCGGGTTCGGAAAAGGGCGGTATTCGCGCCGCGAAAGAACATTTGTTCGAAAACGCGTACTATTGCGTCATTCCGTATAAACGTTCGAGCGAGGAAGACGTTAAAAGCGTGGAAGCACTCGCGCGGTTTTTGCGGGCAACGCCCGTGCGGCTGTCGCCCGAAGAACACGACCGTCAGGCGGCGGCACTCAGTCACGCACCGCACTTAGCGGCGTATGCGCTTTGCGAAAGTGCGCTCGGAGAGAGGGCGACCCCCGGTAGCGGCTTTTTGGATATGACGCGCATTGCATCCAGCGATCCTGCTTTTTGGACGGCGGTGTGCGCCCTAAACCGCGAAAACGTGCTTTCCGCGCTCGATGCTTATACGAAAGTCTTAGGCGACTACCGCGAACTGCTGCAAAACGAGGATTACGATAAATTGCGCGCTGCGCTTGAGAATGCGCGGCAAAAACGCACGGCACTTCCCGCACACCCGTCGCTTTCCTTGACCGTCGACGTCAAGGACGAAGTGGGCAGTATCGGTAAAGTTACCGACGCTTTGCGTGCGGCAGGCATCGGGATTGCCAACCTCTGCGTGCTGCACTCGCGCGAGGGCGTGGGCGGGGCGTTGCAAATCGATTTTTACACGGTAGCGGACACTGAGCGGGCAAAGGCTGCGCTCGCGGCATTACCGACGGTTTAACCGTTTAAGAGTTCAAAGGAGAAGGTATGCGTTACTTAACGGCAGGCGAGAGCCACGGCAAAGGTCTTACGGCAATACTCGATGGGTTTCCGTCGCTCGGCCCCATCGAAAAG
>JAIEBL010000061.1 GCA_029069015.1 Clostridiales bacterium | reverse complement strand
TTTTTTTCCCACCACCCCCCCCCCACCCCCCAGCTTGTGTTGTCTGGTGGGCTGGGTGTTGTTTATAAGAGACATATTCGTATATGCCGGGCGGAATAAAAACCAACGACGACTACCGCCGCATTATCGATGAAACGGCAGATGCATTGGGTGATGAAAAAACAAAGAACATGCATATTCACTTTTCCAAGATTCAATACGGGGGAAGCGGTGAAATTCGTCATCTTACGTTTGCCGACGATATATACGGTCCGCGCTACGAACCGCTTGCAGAGCTCATCGACGAATATGGCTTGACGCCCTATATCGTTTGCGAATCCAACGGAACGATGAGCGAAGACGCGCTATTCATGAAAAAATGCCACCAAAACCGAGAAGAAAAGTAGGGAACGAAAAAATGTAGCGGCTCAAAAGTTGCGCAAGTAAAAAGCTTGCTTTTGTCGCCGTTTTGTGCTACAATAAATAAGTAAGTTCGTTTGCGCACATTTTTCAAGCTATGGTAACTCAACTCGGCAGCGCAAAAGGCAGGTAGAGGCAAAAGCCATGTTCGAAAAGAAAGTAGATGCATATCTGATATTGTCCCCCGCAAACAGACAGTATTTTACGGGGATCGATACGTCGTTCGGTGCGGTCGTTTTGATCAAAGACAGAAAACTGTTTTTCACCGACTTCCGTTATGCGGGATACGCTCGCCGTTCGCTCAATGATTTCGACGTACAGATCGTAACCTATGCGGGACTGTATAAAGCGGTTGCCGATGCTTTACAGGATCTTGACGTTAAAACCGTAGGGTATGAAGAAAACTATATTACGGTGGGCGAGTTTAAATCCGTAAAAGCCGCGCTTGGCGCTTTTACGCTCAAACCCGCAGCCGATGAGATTGCCGTCGTACGTGCCGTAAAAACGGAAGACGAGATTCGTAAAATCATTGCGTCGCAGCGCATTGCCGAGAAAGCGCTTTCAAAAGTCGTACCGCTCATTAAGCCGGGCGTCACCGAGCGCGAGATTTCGGCAGAGCTTACGTTTGAAATGATTCGTTTGGGCGCGGATACGTTGGCTTTTGAAAATATCGTATCGTTCGGCGAAAATTCCGCCGATCCGCACCACCATCCGTCGGATAAAAAATTAGATAAAAACGAACTCATCTTGATTGATTTCGGCGCAAGAAAAGACGGGTATTGCTCGGATATGACGAGGACGTTCACGATTGGCAATCCGCCCGAAGAGCTCAAACTCATTCATAACATCGTTTTAGAAGCGCAGTCGTATGCGTTAAAGCATATAAAGGCCGGGATGACGGGGAAGGAAGCCGACTCGCTTGCGCGCGAATACATAAAGGCAAACGGCTACGACAAAGAGTTCGGGCATTCGCTAGGGCACGGCGTAGGCGTGGAAATACATGAAGAGCCGCGTTTGTCTCTCTCGTGTGATACCGTGTTGGAACTGAACATGGTCGTTACGGTCGAGCCGGGGATTTATATCGACGGCTTGGGCGGGGTACGAATAGAGGATATGAT
>JAIEBL010000060.1 GCA_029069015.1 Clostridiales bacterium | reverse complement strand
TTCTTTCAGGGATTGAACATTTGGTAGAAATCAACGCCTATAACTTTCCGTATCTTGAAAAGCGCGTTTATTTTGCAATTTTGTGCTGATCAAAGAATGACTCATAATTTTGTCCCCCTTGTTACAGGTATTCTAGCATACTGAATCGGGGCTTGTCTTGACAATCCCTAATTAGGGACAAACTTTTTCATGGATAAGCCGATAGAAAAAGGGGAAGGAGAACTTGATTATAGAAGCGAGTTATACGCGTCCCCTTCTGTCATTCCGGGGGAAGCGGAGCGACGAGGAATCTAGCGAGCAAAGCGAGCGTAGTCTTATTCACTTTTTCCATAAAGGAAACGGTTATACGGTTATAGCGAATCAACATTACAAAGATAAGCCGCACATTTATCATGTGGCTTTTGTTTTTTAGTCTACTACGCTACGCTGGATTCCTCGTCTCTCCGCTACGCTCCGTTTCCCTCGGAATGACAGAGTGGGGCGGCACTGACACACCTTTTTGAATCAACCTCGCCCTCGGAATGACGAGGGTGGTGGTTTGCTCGTGTCTTATGGAATCAACCGTTTTAAAGTGCAAAAAAACGCGAGGCTTTGTCTGCTTCGCGTTTTTATAATATGTTTTATTTGTTTTTATTGTGCCATGAGAATGAAGTCGGACGCTTCGGGGCAACCGCCTTCGGCGGCTTGTTTGATGAGCGCCGCGCCTTTCTCGGCGTCGGTAGCAACACCTTCGCCGTTTAAGTAGCAAAGCCCCAGATAGTAGCGCGCTTCTTCGCAACCGTTCTCTGCGCCCACCTCGAACCAATGCACGGCTTCTTCGGCGTTCTGCGCAATGCTCTCGCCTGCAAGGTACATCGCGCCAAGCGTCAGCGCGGCTTCACCGTCGCCCGCGGTCGCGTCTTCGATCAGCTCGTCGATGTAGGCGTAGACCGATTCGTTGTACGCCTTTTCGTTGAGCCGATCCATGGCGTCGAAGTATTCCTGCTCGCTTTTGCGCGCTGCGATCACGTCGTCGCGCGAGATGCCCAGCGAAAGGTCGTAGTCGTTCCGAGCCGTGGCGGAAGAGAGCACTTTGAAGGCGTCTGCCGCGGCTTTTAAGCGGCGTTTGTATTCTTCGTCGCCCGCAAGTACCTGCTTACTGAGCCGCTTTTTACGCTTATCGAACGCGTCGCTGATCTCTTCCTTGGTCGCCCAGAAGGGAACGCCGAGCGTGCCGTAATGCGTCTTCTTATATTGCTTGCGAACTTCTTTGAGCTTTTCTTCCCACTTGTCGCAAATGGCGTGCAGGTTCTCGTTTTCTTCTTCTTCCTGCCCGTATTCTTCCCAGTCGTTGAGCGAGTCTTTCAGACCCGAATTTTCATTCTTGATTTTGGCAAGCTCGTTTGCAAGCCGCGTCATATCCGCTTCGGCTTTTAGGCGCGCTTCGCGTTCTTTATTGAGTGCTTCCTTGCCTTCGTAGATCTGCGATCTTGCCGCCGAGAGCTGTTCTTCCAAAAGATCGATGCGCTTACCGAGTTGTTCGCTCATTTCGTCCATCGCTTCGGTTTCTTGCTGCTTGTTGCTCGTCAGCTCGCGAATGCGTCTGTCTCTTTCGGCGATCTTCTGCTTATCCGCCGCTTGCTCCGCGCGCATCTGCGTTATGGTAAATTGCGCTTCGTCCGAGCGCTTGCGCCAGCTTTCCACGACCGTCGCGTAGTGCGCTTCGGCGGAGTGGAAGGCTTCTTCGTAGCCGCGCCGATAATATTCGCGGGCGAGCATGACTTCGGCAGGTCCGACGCCGGGAGGGGGCGTAAAGCCCATGGGACGTGCGCCGCCCTGCGCGTGTGCGCCTGCCGTTCTCGCGCCTTGCGTGTGTGCACCCTGCGGATGTACTTGCGGGCGCGGCGGAGGATTGCGCGACGCTTTGAGCTCTTCATCGTACTTGGCGCGTTTTTGCTTATCGCCCAAAACGGCGGCCGCTTCGCCGATTTCTTCGAATTTGGCAACCACCGACTTATCGCCGGGGTGTAAATCCGGATGATATTTCTTGGCAAGCGTGCGATACGTCTGTTTGATTTGGTCTTCGGTAGCGTTTTCCGGCAGACCCATCACTTTGTAGTAGTTTACCATACCTTATATTATACCATACTTCCATACGGTGTGCAAGCATTTTTTGCGGCAACCCCAAGTGCTTTTTTTGGCATTTTAAGGCGGGATTTTTCGGGGAACGCTCGGAACGGTTCGGCGGGATTGCCTAAAAGAATTGTTAAAATTTGCTTGATATACGTAAGACTGTTGTGGTATACTATAACTGAAACGGTGTACCGTTTGGAGGTAGATTATTGAAATCGAGTACGAAAGGAATTATTGCAGTCGTTGCGTTTTTGGTGGTATTCGCCGTAGTGGCGCTTATCATCACGAGCACGCTCAATAATGCCAAAGAAGTCAGCTACTCCAAAATAGAAAGCGAGATCATGGCGGGTCACGTTGCCAAAGTCAATATCGACAACGACAAGGTGAGCGTCAAGTACGTGGACGGGCAGACGGATAAAAACAAAAAGTACGACGCTTACGCCTATGCGCGCGACGCGTTTATGCAAGACCTTCTGGCGCGTTACAATGAGGCGCGTGTAGCCGATGAGAAGCTACCCGTCATCGAAGTTCGGTTCAACGACCGTAATTCGGGGAACATCTGGAACATTCTTTATCCGATCATCGGCATCATTCTGATCGGCGTGATGGCGTTCTTCCTGTTCCGTAGTATGGGCAGCCAGAACAAGCAGGCCATGAACTTCGGAAAATCGAAAGCGAACGCGCAGTCGAATCTAAAGGTGCGCTTTACCGACGTTGCGGGCGCAGACGAAGAAAAGCAGGAATTGCAGGAAATCGTCGAGTTCTTGAAATCGCCGCAAAAGTTTAAGGAGGTGGGCGCGCGTATCCATAAGGGCGTGTTGCTC
>JAIEBL010000006.1 GCA_029069015.1 Clostridiales bacterium | reverse complement strand
ACCTCTCTATTCTTCGGCAGCGTCAGATGGGTATAAGACACAGGATCGTTATGTCGCTTTTGGGCGGCGTGCTCTACGCGGTAGCCGGAGGGAAGAACAGCAGTAAGATAGACGACGCGGCGTTCGGCGATCACGATAACTTAGGTATTACGGTGTATCAGTCCATCGAGGATTACGGTGCGCAAGGCATATTCAAGTTCTTAAACGGCTTCCATGACAGCGACAACGCGCCTTATTATCTGTTTGCTGCCGACCTCGTCTTTACGGGGCACTTGACCGACGAAACGTTGGGATTGGATGAAAACGTCAGACTTTTGAAAGAACTGAGCGCGTACACCGAGTTTGCGAAAAGTACGCTCAACTTGCTAATCAAATACGGCGGGGAAAACGCCGACGCACTGCTGGAGGGCGGTATAAAGAACGTTTCCGGCAGCGCGCTGACCGATATCATGGCGCAACCTGCGTTTCGTGTGGAATTCGAGAATTTGATCGATACGTTCGAGTCGCAGACGTATATCATCAACTTTGCGATGTCGGCGGTCAATTCGATCATCGCGCATATCGACGACGTGTCGTTCGCTTCGTCGGTGAGCGAAACGAACCGCGAAATTTTAAAAGTGCTCTTTAAAAAGGGGTATCTGAGCGAACGCATTCCCGACGATGCCGAAGCGCTTTTGCTCGGCGAAGATAAGCGCCCCGTGTACCCGCACTTGAATTTTGCGCAGCTGCTTACCAAAGAAGACGCAAAAGTGGTTTTCCGTATCGTGACGTCCTTCTTGCAGAGTTCCAAGAGCGAGGACGACGCCGACACGCTGACACTCGTGCGTGAAATGATTCCCGAGCTTCAGAAGCTTTCAATCGTGCGCGGCGACCGCAAAGACTATTTCGATCCCGTGTATACGCGGCTGTACACCTATCTTGCCAACCGTTATCTCGTCACAGAGGACGGGGCGGGCGTGCGCTACGAAAACGTACGGCGCGACAACCTGCAATGGTCGCAGGAACTGTATGCCTTACTTGACGTTTCCGAGTTCGGGCTCGAACTCTACGACGCCGTGAAAGCGGCGGAAGGGGAAACGGTGGATAAAATGCTTTCGCTGTTCGATGCGGAAAGCGAGGATTACGCGGCGAACATGGCGCGCTTCGACGCGGTGACGGACGCTATCACGGAGT
>JAIEBL010000059.1 GCA_029069015.1 Clostridiales bacterium | reverse complement strand
CAATAATAACTACATTAATACTTTGCACTATTAAAAACATTCAAAGTTAAACCACAAGTTCTAAACTTAAGCGTAATAAATAATTTATATAACACATTAAAATTTCGGGTTAATATGATAGAATCAATCCGCATATAAAAAATCCGCACACGTAAGTGTACGGATTTTTCGGAGTGCCTGCAAATTACTTTTTGATTATCCAAAATTCGGCAGACGCATCGTTATAGTTGGGCAAAGACGAGCTCGAGGAATAGTATAAGAAACTCAGGATATTGTCGCCGCTTGGGGTATTGACAACCCGATTGACTGCCATATCGACGTAAGCCACGGGGGCGTCCCATTCCCCGATACGGTAAAAAGCGGTATATCCACTTCTACTTTCAGAATAAGAAGAGGTGCTCAGGTGAACCAATACGATGTCGCCCCATATCGCAATGATCCTTGGATAGTAATTTGAATAGCCATAGTACGTATTATCCGTTTTCAGTCTTATCGGGCAAAGCGTAGCAACGACGTTGCCATCCAAATCGTAGATGGTATCCTTCTCGCTCGTAAAACAATATTCCCCTTGTATTTGCAGATCGTAGGTGGACAAAGGAACGGTTTTCTGATATACGCCTGCCTTGTATTGGTAGACGCCATCATTATCGGCGGTATAAACGTATCCGTTTTCTTCCTTATAGATCCGCGTACCTTTTAAGCTTTCTTTCGATCCGTACAGATAGAGCGGATTATAGTATCCCTCTCTGCAATATACCGTTCCCGCACTGTCAACGTATCGGATATAGTTTGACGTAGCGATCTTTTTTTGTTGTTCCAAATCATAGGCGAATCCGTCATAACTCGGATTATATCCGCTCGGCGTGTAATAAAAATATTTGTCCTTGAACTGAATCTCCCCCTGTCCCAAATAACTTCTGGTCAAGTTTGCTTTCGTATTCAGACTGTATCTGCGCAGTTCCCATTGTGTGGAAGTATTGGATTGTCTGAACACGTACCATATATAGTTTTTATAAACGGTTGCCGCTTGAATCCCGGAAGAACTCGGGCTCACTGTCTTTGTCACCTGCAACGTTTCCGGATCGTAAAACGTAACGTCTTTTTCATCGGACAAACTGAAAACGTACCCGTTTTCACAGTGCAACGAGCCTTTGGCAAACAACTCTTTCGTTTTGTCGTTTATCGTGCTGCCCAACGAAGAAGCATTTATAAGCTCTAAAAAACGTGCTTTCGAAATGTGCTCCGAATTTGCCATTGCCACGTAGTTGACGTGCTCGATCACCGGCTTCGACTGTAAAAATTCTATCTTGCTTACGGCAGAGAAATTTTCGTTCTCTTTCGTATTGCGGAATTTTGCCGTTACGGTAATGGTCTTCGTCTTTTTTCGGTCCATTACCACCTTTCCCTTGATCTTTTCGGTAATCTTAATATTCTTCGCTTCCGAGGGCTTTAAATCGTCTAAAAGATATTTATCGGAAAACTCCATGTAATATCCGTAAGACGTCTTGCGGATATACTTCACGTATTTCTCTAAATCGAATGCGTCGTCCCCGTCGTCCCACGTTTTCAACAGCATTTCCAGTAAGTCGGGCACCGTTTTGACGGACGCGGGCAGCTCGAAATCTGTTTGCCCCAACCTGTGCTTATAGGTTTTTACCCCGTCTTTAACGATCTCATCCGTCTTTGAATTGTAAAATGCCACTTTGCCGTTATCGTCGAAATAGCCCTGCAAAATGTCGGGAGACTCATCTTCCTCCCCGTCCACTTCGAGCGTAGAACGGATATTGAAATAGCCAAGCTCCAAATAGCGATCGATGCCCTTGTCGATTGCTTCGAGATATCTTTTCTTATTTGCAAGCGGTGCAAACACGAATATGCTCAATAAAATCACGGCAAGCAAAAATACCGCCGAAGCCACGCCGATAATCGAAATAAGCAACGGTTTTCGGTTCTTTTTCCAAAAGGTCGTTGATTTAGAGGGCGATTTGGGCTTTGGTTCGGGGGGCGCGGCCTGTTCGTGTATAGCAGTCGCGGGCTGTTCGTTTGCGGCAGGCGCTGTTTCTTCTATGCCCATAAGCGATTGTACGCTTATCTGCAACACTTCGCTCAGTAGCTGTAAATATTCGAGCGACGGCACGCTTTCTCCCACTTCCCATTTGCTGACCAATCGGTCGGAAATATGCATGCCTTCCGCCAGATCCTTTTGCGTTAAGTTAAGCTCTTTGCGCCGTTCTTTTATTCTTTCACCGATTTTCGTAATTTCCATAATCCTTCCCCACCTATATTAGCCTTATCTCTTTCGATTATATCATAAAGTCATCCCTAACTCCATTAAAATAACTCCACAAATCGTGGAATTGCTCTAAAATAGAAAACGTTCCCACAAAACATATTCGGATTCCCCCTGCTGTCTTCCAATGCAATATATATAATAAAACGAATACGCACCCCTTCAAAAAGTGTGCGTATAATTACCGTTTGGTGGAGGTGAGGGGAGTTGAACCCCTTTCCGAATCGGATAAAACCGAGTCTTCTACAAGCTTAGTTCAATTGCTTTGTTTAGCGGAACGGATGCAAAGAACAAAATCCGATGCCGCGAGTTTTCTCCGTTCATTCACGCGACCGAAAACGAGTTGCGCGAACGTACCCCGCCTTTTTTTGACACCCGATTACAAGCAAGCGAGAGACTTGCGTCGAGCGACAGCTAATAGATTAAGCTGCAAGGGCAAGCGCGGGAGCGCTTACCGCTTTTTGATTGTTGTTAGCGTTTAAATTGATTTACGTTTTTAAGGCAGCCGACCCTGCCGCTTGCTTCCCCCAATCCGCGCCGACCCGTCGAAGCCGGTACACCCCCATGGGAAATCAGTTATAACACACAAAAGCCGTTTTGTCAAGACCGAACGGAAGAAAACCGCGCGAAAAACCGAAAAAGTCCGTAAAATCGCTTGCCAATGCGCCGCATTTTGCGTATAATAGACTCGTACCTATGGGGATATAGCACAGTTGGTAGCGCGATACGTTCGCAACGTATAGGTCAGGGGTTCGAATCCCCTTATCTCCACCAAAAATATCCGTACGCTTTTGCGTGCGGATATTTTTATATGACGAATAGGGGGATTCGAACACCGAGGGGGCGCGAGCGTTAAGAAAACAGTACGGTGTACTGTTTTTAGCGAGCGGACGAGCGGCTTTACCGCGAAGTCGGCGGATTGCGTAGC
>JAIEBL010000058.1 GCA_029069015.1 Clostridiales bacterium | reverse complement strand
GGATAATCATAAATACTACGTGGCGGTTTACCGTGCCGACAAGACGGGCAGCATTTCGCTCAGCGCGCGCACGGTTGCGTTCGGCGGCGTTATGTACGCGGCGGAAAGCGCGGGCGCTACGTTTACGGCGCAAGGCCCCGTGTTTGCGTTCAGCGGCGTGCAAACGATTGCACCCGGTGAGAACTTCACGGTTACGGTCACGGGCGCGAACACGCCCGGCTTTGCGGGGAACGTGACCTATCAATTCTCCGTATCGTCGACAGACTTTTTGACGCTTTCGGATAAGAACGGCAACCAAGTGACGGTTACGGCGCAAACGGGCAAGGGCGGCGGCGAATATACGCTTTCCTGCACCGTTACGATCACGAGCGGTGTGTTTGCTGGCACGAGCGAGACGATTTCGACGAACGTGACGGTACGGGCGTTTATTGCACCCGTTGCCGAGGCGGCGGCGATACGCAACCTTGCGGCAGGCGAAAAGTTCGAAGACCTGTACACACTGATTACCGCTACGCCCGATTCGCTCGATACGGCGTTTGCCTTTAAGATCAAGAACGCGGTGCTTACGCCGCAAGTCGGCACGTTGCAGGTAAACGGCACGCAGTACGACTATACCGCGCCCGCACTCGTTTCCAAGAACGGCGCGAGCACGTTGATCCGCGTTACGCTGGAAGTGACGGGCGGCTACTATAAGGGCTACGAGTTCGACGTATACGTTACCGTAACGTTGAAGCCGACGGCAACCTTTATTATCGCGGCTGCCGATTCGTTCGTAACGCCTAAGACCACGCTTACGTTTGCGCCGCAAATCGGCGATCCTGCGGAAGACGGCTACGCATCCTTTACGTTTGCGGCGACCTATACGCTGTCGAACGCTTTGGCAGGCACGGTACACGGCAACGTGTTTACGGCGGGCTTGCAAGCGGTCAGCACGAGCGTAACGGCCCAGATTCGTATTCTTTCGGGTACGTTTGCGGGCGCTACGTATACGGTTACGGCGACGCAAGTCGTCACCGTTACGGCGGTTGCGGGCAGCGCGCTCGACGTGGCGCCCGGGCAGGAAATCGACCTCGGTGCGGCGTATACGGTGGGCGGCAGCTCGTTCGGCGGTATCGTCACGAGCGACCTTTCGGCGCTGTATACGATCGAGAGCGGCAAGCTTTCGGTGCATCGCGACGCCAACTTTACGGGCGCGGATAAGAAAGGCACGATCATCTTGCGGCAAACGGTGGGCGCGTACGAATACTACGGCGAATACGAGTTTACGGTTACGCATGCCGCTTTGCCCGAGCTTACGATCCTTGCCGTTACGAACAACGGCGAATCCGTGACGCTCGACGAGATCAAAACAAACGGCGTACGCGTATACGACGAACTTACGTTTACGCTCGGTGCAACGAGCACGGCATTTGCTTCTATTCCTACGACGGACCTTCTGCACGTAGGTGTTTCGATGAACGAGGTAGTGGGCGAGGCAACCGTCACGGATAACGTGATCACGTTCGAAACGCAAGCGTCGTCTGCGGGCGTCACGCTTACCTTCGTGGCGTACGTCTACGGCGTGCGCGTGTCGCAAAGCCTTACGTTCAAAATCGAGGCAACCTCAAGCGACCTCTTTGCCTTTACGCCCGGCGGCGTGCTTTCGAGCGGCGGCTATATCGACGTAAGCGTAGCGTTTACGTCCGATGCGGACCAAACCGCATACGACGGCAAGATCACCGAGTTCGTCAACTTCTGGGTGCCCGGACTTTCGTCGGTGTACGGTACGATAGAGAAGATCGGCGTATACTACAACAATAATCTTGTTTCGGAGCATACGATTGCTCAAAACGAAGATCAATATACGTTCGCGCTTAACAGCCCTTCGGCAAAGAGCGTCATCGGTACGACCGACTTGCAAGTGAATAAGTTTACGTTGCGTTTATCGGCGCGTGCTTCGATTTCCTCGACTTCGCTGACGCTTTCGCCCCGTATTTCGTTTAAGTACAGAAGAACGGTGCTTGCGACGCAAGTAGCGGGCGGCGGTTCGTTCGGCGTAGTGGCGCTCGCGGCGACGCCGATGGCAAGCGATATCACGTTTGCCTATACGGCGGCGGTACGGAGCGGCGACTCGATCACCGTTACGCCCATCGTGGAAAACAATGCCTTCTCCATCGGCGTTATCGATTGGGGTACGATCCCGAGCGGGCTTACCGACAAGGGCAACAATATTTTCTCGGCAGAAGCGGAAACGCTTACCGAGTTCACGCTTCATCCTACGATCACCGTGCGCGGCTCGAACTACACGATCAGCGGACTTACGGTGTCCTTTGCGTTCGTGCCTGCCGCCAACGCGGTCGTCATCAAAAAGGGTGCGGCGACGGTCAGCGGCTTTATCACGCAGGACGAAGCTTACGCGCTCTCTCTTGCGAAGAGCGTGGGTAGCACCGCGGTGACCTATTCGGCGGACGGCATCACGGCAAATATCAGCGGCGCGTCGTTTACGCCTACTTCGGTTGGCTCGGCGACGATCACCGCGGCCTACACGGTGAACGGTATACTGTTTACCGAAACCTGCGCCGTTACGGTCATCAAAGCG
>JAIEBL010000057.1 GCA_029069015.1 Clostridiales bacterium | reverse complement strand
GCACGATCGGACGGCGACAACGCAAAATACCAAGTTCGATTTCCCCGATGATGCACACACCGCACGCCTTTGCTTCGTCGAGCACGGAGTCGAAAATCGAAATGCCGGGGCTAAGCACGAGAAGCTTGGCGGTTTGCGGCAGGCCTTCGTCCAAATACGTGCAAGTCGCGCCTAAGCTCGTCAGCACTTCGTACGCGCTTTCGCCGCTTATGCCTCGCCCCGCAATAACAACCGTTTTTCCCTTAAAATCCATGCCCTTTCTCCGTATACAAGCTGTACCAACAAAAAGATATTCGGAAAAAGGGTCAAATATTCCAGATTACAAAACAAACAGGAGTGTCAACGCCACTGTCAATATGCCCACGGCGGCGGTAATGCAAGTGTATACCGTCACGATACGGTTTTCATGCACGCCTTTACGCTCAAAATGATGGTGAAGCGGCGCCATTAAAAAAATGCGCTTATGCGTCAGTTTAAACGAAGCTACCTGTAAAATCACCGAAAGACTCGTGAAAACGAACATAATACCTAAGATAGGCGCGGTCAATTCCAAACGACTCACGATAGAAAGACAGCCAAGTCCGCCGCCGAGCGCAAGCGCGCCCGTATCGCCCATAAAGATTTTGGCAGGATACCCGTTGTAGCATATAAAGCCGTACAGCGTACCGATGAGCGCCATGCAATACAATAGCAAATTACCGTACTCACCCGAAAAAGCATCTTCCCCCGCGGCGAACGCCGAAAGAAGAATCACAATACCGAAAAAAAGCGTATATACGGCAGACACTTTCCCGGCAAGCCCGTCCAATCCGTCGGTCAGGTTCACCGAGTTGGTAAAGGCAAGAAAGATCACGATATAAAGCGGTACGGACCAAATGCCGAATTCCAATTCTTTGAGGGTAAAGGGAGCATAAAACACGCTGCCCACGCGCTCGTTATTATAGGCAAATATCGCCACGATAACGGCAATCAACAGCTGAAACACGATTTTTTGTAAAGGGCCAAGCCCCTTATTCTGTTTAAAAAACACTTTGATAAAGTCGTCGATAAAGCCTACGACACCGTAGCCTAAGGTTACAAGTAGCGTAATAAGCATAAGGCGGTTTTCCCCGCGCGAAAACAGCAGACAAATCGCCGCGAGTGCAAGCATGATCCCCAGCCCGCCCATCGTGGGCGTACCACTTTTCCCTTTATGGTTGTCCACATACGAAAGTATCGTCTGGCGCACCTTCAACCGCTTGGAAAAGTAGATGACGAGCGGCATAATAACGACGGTCAACGCAAAAGCCGCCAGCGCGGCAAGCAACAATTTTATCATACCTTTTTATCCGCAAGCAGTTGCATAACGAATGCCTCGTCGTTATACGCATGCTTCACGCCTTTGATTTCCTGATAATTTTCCGCCCCTTTGCCCGCAATCAATACAATATCCCCCCTTTCCGCCATTGAAAACGCCTGTTTGATTGCTTCGGTACGCACGGGCTCGCTGTGCACGAACGCTTTGCGGTCGGGCGGAACGCCTTGAAGTACGTCGGTAATAATTGCATTCGGGTCTTCGCTGCGCGGATTGTCCGACGTGATGATGCAAAAGTCGGCATACCGCGCCGCCACTTCGCCCATTTGCGGGCGCTTAGTCTTGTCGCGGTCGCCGCCGCAACCGAACACGACGATCAGCCGCGCAGGCGCGAACTCCCGTACCGAGGTTATTATATTCCTCAGTCCGTCGCTCGTATGCGCAAAATCGATAATCACCGAAAAATCGGCTGCGTTGATCACGTTATATCGCCCGTCCACCCTTTTGACCGCTTTGATCCCATGCAAAATCGTTTTGAGACCGATGCCCGCCGCTTTCGCCATGGCCGCCGCACAGAGCGTATTATACATATTGAACCGACCGGGAAGCGCAAATTTTACTTCTCCGATATCGTCCTCGGCATTGATCACGTAGCGAAGCCCTTCGGCGCTCATCGTCAAGTTGATACCGAAAACGTCGGCAGGATTCTGCGTACCGTACGAAAGAAAAGGAATTTCGCAATTTCCGATGAGTCGCCGCCCGAACGCATCGTCGGCATTGAACACGGCACGCTGTGCGTTTTCTGCGGTAAACAGTTTGGCTTTTGCGCATGCGTATGTTTCCATATCCGTAAAATAATCCAAATGGTCTTGCGTCAAATTAGTAAAACCGACTACGGTATAGCATATGCCCGCCGTTTTCCGCAAAGCGAGCGCATGCGCCGAAACTTCCATAACGACGCTCGTTACGCCTGTGTTTACCATATCCGCAAGCGTGGCATAGAGTTCGATCGGGTCGGGCGTCGTGAGGTTCGCCGCGCGGTACACCGTACCGTAGCGCACACAATTCGTGCCGATCAGCCCCACGTTCTCACCCGCTTGCCGCAGGATTTCCGCCAAAATATACGCGGTGGTCGTTTTGCCGTTCGTACCCGTTATACCGAACGTTTTCAGCTTTTTTGCGGGATCGCCGTAAAACGCCGAAGCCGCTTTTGCAAAAGCAAAGCGCGTATCGGGAACGCGCACGCACGGCACGGACACCGATACTTCCCGCTCGCACACCACAGCCGCCGCGCCCATTTTTTCCGCTTGCGCGGCAAAATCATGTCCGTCGAACGTGCTACCCTTCAAAAAGAAAAACAAATCGCCCTTATTTACATTATCCGAAGAAAACGCAATCCCCGAAATATCCGCGTCTTCTTCCGTTGCCACCAAATCTTTCAACCGCATAAAAACGCCGCCTTTTTTATCTTTATACAGAATACGCCCAAAACGCAACACCACGCAACGGGTGCGCAAAATTTGCTTTTTTTCGATTGTTTACGCCTTTTATTCCGTTCGGATGAGCACCACGTCGCCCGCAGGGATCATCGTACCCGCCGACGGTACCGTCCCGATCACCGTCGTTCCTTCGCCCGCCGTTTCCAAATTCAGCCCGCTCGCTTTGATCAGAGATACCGCTTCCCCGACAGAAAGACCAAGGACGTCGGGCATGCGTACGGACTGCTCGGGCACCGTGCCCTGCGGCGCGAGCGCAGTATAGCGGAAAATCTTTTCAAAGACCTGCCCCGCGTACGGCGCGGCAACCAAACTGCCGTAGTACATATAACCGCTCGGCTCGTCTACGATCATGGCAACCACATAACGAGGGTCTTCCACGGGCGCAAAGCCCACGAAGCTCGAAACGTACTTACCTTGCGCAATATGTCCGTTCTCGTACTTTTGCGCCGTACCCGTCTTGCCGCCGATACGGTAACCTTGTACGCCCGCCTTGTGTCCGCCGCCTTCGCTGACCACCTTTTCGAGCATTACGCGAAGCTTTTCACTCGTTTGCTTGCTGATTGCCTGCCGTACGACCTTCGGCTGACGGGTATAGATGGTTTTTCCGAATGCGTCGGTCGCACTCGAAACAAAGTACGGTTCGTACAACGT
>JAIEBL010000056.1 GCA_029069015.1 Clostridiales bacterium | reverse complement strand
GATAAATCGGATAGGTAGGCAGAGGTTTTATTGCCTGCCTTTTTGCTTTCTTGCAGAAGAAGAACGTAGTGCGGCAAACAAAAGCCGCCGCTCTTTTTAAACAAGGGAACAAAGTCGTCTTCGTTGGCATACATTTGCGCGATCGTATAGGCATAGCGCGTCATCGTTTTGTCTTGCGCGTTGCAGATGACGCACGTTTCCATTGTACTGCTTAAAGCGTCGGCTTGCTTTGCGGCTTGCTTATAAGAAGTAATGGGGCGAACCGTTTCGCGTATTGTCCCTAAGCGCGTTTCGAGTTGGAGCGATAGTCCGAGTTTGTTTTTGTTCTGAAAGAGCAAAGAAAGGTGCTTCGTGCAAAACCCGTACTTGTTCACTTCCACGCGGGCGGTGGGTTCCATAACGGCATCGCTCAGATACTGTGACAAGAGGCGCTCCTGTACGTCGTTTTCGATTTTGCACAGCGGGCAGTCGCACGGTGAACTGAACGCTTCGTAGATCGGTTCGGTTTGAATGTGGTATTGCATATACGCACCTCTTTCGGAATATTCTTTTTAGCAAGAAGATTGTTGCTGATGAGGTTAAAAATTCATCATTTACGGCAATAATTCTCAGTATACCATAAAGGAAACGAAAATGCAAGAGCAAGAGCCGTACGTTATCACAAAGAGAAAGCACGTGATTTACCGCGTGTATTGGGGAAGGATCGCCGCGTTTCTGATTGCGGCGTCGCTTGCCGTGCTTGCCGTCGTGCTTTGGTTTTCGCGCGGTAAGAACACGATCACCGTGCCCTCGCGCACCTATTGGTGCGTTTCGGTCGGAACGTACGATTCGCGCGAAACGGCGGACGCAAGCGCAAACCGAGCCGCGGCTTTGGGCGGGGCGGGATACGTGCACGAGGCGGATGGGAAGTTCTACGTGTTCGTTTCCTGCTATCCGACCGAGGAAGACGCCGTAACGGTGGGGAATCGGTTGGATGGAGAAGCGGACGTGTCGGTCTATGCGCTCGTTTGTAATAAAAGTAGCTTCGAAGCCCCCAAAAAGAACAAGGAAGAAGCGGAAGACTTACTGACTTTTGCACCCTTTCTGTTCGATTCGTTGTACGACCTTGCGATCAGAACCGACAAAGGGGAAGTGAGCAGGGGAGCGGCGCTGTATGCCATGCGCAATATGGCGGCGTCCGTGCGGGAAAAGAGGCGCACATGCGAAAATACGGAAGGGGATATTAAGACGTATGCAAGCGAATTGTGCGACGTGCTTAGCCGGGCGCTCGAACCCTTTGATTTGCTCGAAAACACGGAGAACCTTCCGCAGCAAATGAAATACGCCTTGTGTTTTTCGGCTGTCGAAATCTGTAATATTACACAAGATTTTGAGAATAATGCAAAAAATCGTGCGTAAATACTTGAAAAAATGCGCTTTATATGATATGCTTACTATGTTGCCGCACGCAGGGGAGCGCTGTTTTGTCGTGTACTTGCTGCGGGAAAATTCAAACTAGGAGCTATAAAGGGAAACATGAGTAAGAATTTTGTCAGTACGCCTCAGCAGGACAAGGCATTCGAAGAAATGCTGTGTGAGCTGGAAAACGTGCCCGGACCGCTTATGAAAGCGCTTCAGAAGGCACAGGAAATCTACGGGTATTTGCCGATTGAAGTGCAAATGCGTATTGCGGATAAATTCGACGTGCCGCTCGAAGAAATCTACGGCATCGCTACGTTCTACGCGCAGTTTAATCTGAATCCCAAGGGCGAGCACACCATCGGTATCTGCCTCGGTACGGCGTGCTACGTAAAGGGCAGCGGCGACATTCTCAACAAGTTCAGCGAGCGCTTACATATCCAGCCCGGTCAGACCACCGAGGACCGTAAGTTCACGCTCGACGCTACGCGTTGCATCGGTTGCTGCGGTCTTGCGCCCGTGCTTACGGTAGGCGACGAAGTGTACGGCAAGCTGACGGTAGACGACGTAGACAAAATTCTCGCCAAGTACGGCGCGTAACAATAGTGCCGCGTGATTTTTTCGGGCGGCGTTTTCGCTTGCCCGTCGTAAACGCGGCGTAATAGACGAAACTAACGGAGGATTGATATATATGAAGTCTTTGCAAGAGTTGCAGGCAATTCGCGATCGTTTGGCAACGCACATGAAAAACCGCGACACGCTTTCCGCCATCGAGCCGGACGGCGCGATCCGTGCGCACGTATTGGTTTGCGGCGGCACGGGCTGTACGTCGGGGCACAGCAAGCAGATCGTAGAAGAGATGCAAAAAGAGCTGAAAGCGAACAATATCGAGAACGAAGTCAAACTGATCATGACGGGCTGCTTCGGCCTTTGTGCCCGCGGACCTATCATGGTCGTATATCCCGACGGCTCGTTCTACCAACACGTTAAACCCGAAGACGTGAAAGAAATCGTTTCGGAGCATTTGGTGGCAGGCCGTCCCGTAGAACGCTTAATGCACAGCGAGAAAGACGCGTCCGGTATTGCCAAGGCAATCAACGAAACCTCTTTCTATAAGAGCCAAAAGCGCGTTGTGCTTCGTAACTGCGGTCTTATCGACCCCGAGAACATCGACGAATACTTAGCGCGTGACGGCTATAAGGCATACGAGAAAGTCGTTACTGAAATGACGCCCGAAGGCGTTATCGACGAAATCAAGAAGAGCGGCTTGCGCGGGCGCGGCGGCGGCGGATTCCCCACGGGTACGAAGTGGGAATTTGCGCACAACTCGCAAAGCGCGACCAAGTACGTGGTCTGCAACGCCGACGAGGGTGACCCCGGCGCGTTCATGGACCGTTCGGTTCTGGAAGGCGATCCTCATGCCGTTATCGAAGCGATGATGATCGCAGGCTATGCCATCGGCGCGGAGCACGGCGTTATCTACGTGCGTGCCGAATACCCGATTGCGGTACACCGTTTGCAAGTTGCGATCAAGCAGGCGCATGAATACGGCATTTTGGGCAATAATGCTTTGGGACTCGGACACAAGTTCGACCTCGAACTTCGCTTGGGTGCAGGCGCGTTCGTCTGCGGCGAAGAAACGGCACTCCTCAATAGTAGCGAGGGTAAGCGCGGTGAACCGCGTCAGCGTCCTCCGTTCCCTGCGGTAAAAGGCTTGTTCGGTCAGCCGACGCTCATCAACAACGTAGAAACCTACGCCAACATTACGCAGATCATCTTAAACGGCGCGGACTGGTTCGCGTCGATGGGTACGGAAAAGAGCAAGGGCACGAAGGTATTCGCGCTCGGCGGTAAAATCAACAACACGGGTCTTGTGGAGATCCCCATGGGTACGAGCCTTCGCACGATCATCGAAGAGATCGGCGGCGGCGTTCCCAAAGGAAAGAAATTCAAAGCGGCGCAGACGGGCGGCCCTTCGGGCGGTTGCATTCCCGCTTCGCTGATCGATACCAAAATCGACTACGACAACCTGATTGCCATCGGCTCGATGATGGGCAGCGGCGGTCTGATCGTCATGGACGAAGACAACTGTATGGTTGATATCGCCAAATTCTTCCTTGAATTTACGGTCGACGAGTCTTGCGGAAAATGCACGCCCTGCCGTATTGGCAACAAGCGTTTGTACGAAATGCTCGATAAGGTCACGAAAGGCACTGCCGAGATGGAAGACCTCGACAAAATGGAAGAGCTTTGCCACTACATAAAGGAAAACTCGCTGTGCGGCTTAGGACAGACGGCGCCCAACCCCGTGCTTTCCACGCTCCGTTACTTCCGTGACGAATACGTGGCGCACGTACGGGATAAGAAATGCCCGGCAGGCGTTTGCAAAGCGCTCGTAAGCTACAAGATCGACCCCGAGAAATGTATCGGTTGCGGACTGTGCAAACGCGGTTGCCCCGTGAATGCCATCACCGGCGAACTCAAACAGCCGCACGTTATCGATCCCGCGAAGTGCATCAAGTGCGGCGCATGTATGGCGGCTTGCCGTAAGGGCGCGATCAGCAAGTAAGGAGAACGAATATGAAGAAGCAAGTTACGTTAAAAGTCAACAATATTTCGGTTACGGTAGACGAAGGCACGAGAATTTTGGACGCTGCGAAAGCCGCAGGCTTCACGATTCCCACGCTTTGCTACTATAAAGACCTTACCAACGAAGGCTCCTGCCGCGTTTGCGTGGTGGAAGTGAAAGGGGCGCGCAGCTTGGTTGCGTCCTGCTCGGCGACGGTACGCGACGGTATGGAAGTTTTCACCAACACGCCCAAAGTAAACAAGGCGCGCAAAACCACCATCGAGCTTATGCTCTCGGCGCATGAAAAGAGCTGCCTCGCGTGCTCGCGCAGCGGCAACTGCGAATTGCAGACGCTTGCGAACGAATACGGCTGCGATCCTTCGGCGTATGCAGGCACGACGCCTACGTATGCGCATGACGACAGCAACCCGTATCTCGTACGCAATAACAATAAGTGCATCCTGTGCCGTCGCTGCGTAGCGGTGTGCAACAAGGTGCAGTCGGTCGGTGTTATCGGGCCGAACGGGCGCGGCTTTAACACGCATATCGGTTGTGCGTTCGACCGTCCGCTCTCGTCCGTGCCTTGCCTTGCGTGCGGACAGTGTATCAACGTTTGCCCGACGGAAGCGCTTCATGAACGCGAGTATATCGACGACGTACGCGACGCGATCGCCGATCCCGATAAATACGTGATTGTGGGCACGGCGCCCTCGGTACGCGTAGCCATCGGCGAAGAATTCGGCTATCCCATCGGCACGGATGTTGAGGGCAGAATGGTTTCCGCCATTCGCGCACTCGGCGTAGACAAAGTGTTCGACGTAGATATGGCGGCGGACATGACGATCATGGAAGAGGGCTACGAGCTTCTCGATCGCTTGAAGAACAAGCCCGAATCGCTTCCCATGATCACGAGTTGCAGCCCCGGCTGGATTCGTTATATCGAATACTACTATCCCGAACTTTTGAATCACGTTTCCACCTGCAAATCGCCGCAACAGATGTTCGGCGCGATCATGAAAACGTACTACGCCGAAAAGTTCCATATCGATCCCGCAAAAATCGTGGTCGTTTCGATCATGCCTTGCGTAGCGAAGAAGTTCGAGATTACGCGCGACCATCAGTCTGCAAGCGGCTATCCTGACATCGACTACGTTCTTACCACGCGCGAGCTTGCGCGCATGCTCAAATCGCAGGGTATCGACCTTGCAAAGCAGCCGCAGTCGGCGTTCGATAATCCCATCGGCGAAGGCAGCACGGCAGGTCTCTTGTTCGGTGCTACTGGCGGTGTAATGGAAGCCGCGCTCCGTACCGTCTACGAAGTCGTAACGGGTGAGACACTCGAACAGCTCGATTTCAAAGCCGTACGCGGCACGAAGGGCATCAAAACTGCGACCGTTGATATGAAAGGCACGAAAGTCAAGGTGGCGGTTGCGCATACGATTGCCAACGCCAAGGTGATTATGGAGCAAATCAAGGCGGGCAAAGCGGACTATCAGTTCGTGGAAATCATGACGTGCCCCGGCGGTTGCGTAAACGGCGGCGGTCAGCCCATCCACTCGGCAGAAGAAGCCAGCGAGAAAGACATCAAAGTGCTTCGTGCTAAGGCGATTTACAAATCGGATAAGAAAGCGGCGCTCCGTCAGAGCCACAAGAATCCGGTTGTCGAAACGCTGTACAAAGAATATTTCGGCGAGCCCAACAGCCACAAGGCGCACGAGGTTCTGCATACCCAATATACGCCGCGCAAAAAGTTCGAATAAGCGGTAAAACGGTTTCATACTCAAAAGCAAAAAAAGATACGACCAAAACGGCCGTATCTTTTTTTGTCGTTTGTAAGTTGAGTGGGCCTATTCGTTACTATCCGCAGGCGGGGAGACTTCAAGTAATAGTTTCTTTTTCTCAAATCTGCGCAAAAACAGCTTTTCTTCTATCAATGATACGGCTAAATGCACGACCATACCGAAGCCGAACATCAATATGATTACGTTCATAGTAAAAGTAAGCGTGTTCGTTACGTGCAGTACGTAGAATATGCCGTAATATACCAAATTGATAATCAGCGAATTTATTGCATTGTAAACAGTTTTGCCCAAGCCGATAAAAATGTTATCAATGATTGCGCAACCGACGTAAGCGATATAAAACGGTGCAAGTTTAATTGTGATAGAAAATATTTCACTTGCATTTTGTAGATTTTCGGCATGCCGATAGAACGGCGTCCATAATGGAATCGTAATCATCCAAACTACAATTACGGCGGCGGCAATAAAGTAATAATTGAACTGATTCAGCTTTGTATAGCCGTCCTTGCAATCTCGCCTTATAACTTCCGATAAAGCCGTTATGGGAATTAGCAGCCAACCCCAAATAAAATTATTGGCGATCCAATAATTGCCTTGCTCGGCGACCATATTGACCATTTTGCAGACCATAACGGCATAAATCAAATTGTCTACGAATTGTTGCGCGCCCGAAAAAACGCCGACCCTGCACCATTCTTTTAGTACGGGTAAGTCGCTTTTGTGAAACCAACAAAATTTGATATGCTTTTGAAAGTAAAGAAGCATAAAGCTTGCTACTGCGAGTAGGGCGTTTACGATGATGTTCGATATGGCAATTCCGCACACCCCGAAATGGGGGATAAAGAC
>JAIEBL010000055.1 GCA_029069015.1 Clostridiales bacterium | reverse complement strand
CCCTTATGGATTATCAAATCTATCGCCTTGCAATGGTCCTCGACATACAACCAATCGCGTACATTCTCTCCTTTGCCGTAAACGGGCAACGGTTTATCGTTCAAAGCGTTCGCTATCATAAGCGGAATAAGCTTCTCGGGAAAGTGATACGGTCCGTAATTGTTAGAGCAACGACTTACCGTTACCGGCAAGCCGTAAGTTCTGTTGTACGCAAGTACCAGCAAATCTGCGCTCGCCTTGCTCGACGAATAAGGACTGCTGGTATGAATGGGTGTGCTCTCGGTAAAGAACAAATCGGGACGGTCGAGCGGCAGATCGCCGTAAACCTCGTCCGTTGATACTTGGTGATAGCGTTCTATACCGTACTTACGGCACGCATCCATAAGTACCGCTGTGCCGATTATATTCGTTTGCAAGAATATTCCCGGATCTTCAATACTTCTGTCAACGTGACTTTCGGCGGCAAAGTTTACTACTATGTCGGGCTTTTCTTCTTCGAACAGCTTACATACCGCGTCGCGGTCGCAAATATCCGCTTTGACGAAACGGAAGTTGGCATTGTTCATGACGGGCGAGAGCGTAGACAAATTGCCCGCATACGTCAGTTTATCCAAACAAACTATGCGGTAGTCTGGATATTTATTAAGCATATGGAACACAAAGTTACTGCCTATAAACCCTGCACCGCCCGTTACTATAATGGTTTTTTTCATTACGCTTTCACCTCGAACTGAATTTTGCTGTCACGCAACAGCGGATGACGCTTGTCCTTTTCGCTCAACAATACGTCGGTAACATCTCCCCAGTCAATGCCGATATCGGGGTCGTTCCACATTATGCCGCCCTCGTCATCGGGATGATAAAAATCATCGCATTTATAGGTAAACACCGCCGTTTCGGACAAAACCAAAAAACCGTGCGCAAATCCGCGCGGAATAATAAACTGTTTTCTGTTGTCTGCGGAAAGCTTTACGCCAGCCCATTTTCCGTAGGTCTTACTGTCCTTTCTAAGGTCTACCGCAACGTCGAACACTTCGCCCTCGAGCACACGAACAAGCTTTGCTTGCGGATGCGTTTTTTGAAAGTGCAGTCCGCGAAGCACACCGCGCTTGCTCTTTGACTGGTTGTCTTGAACGAAAGTATAATTAAGTCCCGCCGCCTTGAACTCCGCGTCGCTGTATGTTTCCATAAAGTAGCCGCGGTCGTCACCGAACACGGTGGGCTCTATTATAAACACCCCGTCTATAGCCGTTTTTGTAAACGTGAACTTACTCATAAAATTTTACCCTCCGCCACGTTTTTAAGATGGTCGCCGTACGGCGATTTTCCGTACTTGTCCGCCGCTTCGAGCAACGTTTTCTTGTTTATCCATTTGCGCCTATACGCTATTTCCTCAATCGCGGATATTTTTACGCCTTGGCGCTTTTCCAGCATTTGCACAAATTCCGCCGCTTCGAGAAGGCTGTCCATAGTACCGGTATCCAGCCAAGCAAACCCACGACCCAAAACTATCCCGTGTAGCAGCTCGTTTTGCAGATACATGTCATTAAGCGAAGTAATTTCGTATTCGCCTCGGTCTGATTTTTTGACGTTATGCGCCATTTCGCTTACGCCC
>JAIEBL010000054.1 GCA_029069015.1 Clostridiales bacterium | reverse complement strand
ACTCGACACCGTGATCACAAACGTTACCGCAAGCCCCATACCCACAGCAGAATCGGTCTTTTTGCTCGTACCGAGAAGCGGACAAATGCCGAGCGTTCTGCTGAGCACGATGTTGTCGGTGAGTATTGCCGAAACTATTATCGTAATTATACTTGCTATGCTCATTGAAGTTCGCCTACTTTAAGGAGTTTTGCTTTGTCATGATTTTTGTATATATCGAGCACGAAATTAAAGAGCGCCATCATGAGTCCGAGTGTGATAAAGCCGCCCGCCGCGGTTTGGAAGATCGCAAAACCGGCTTCTATCAAAAGCATACGCACTGCGCCGAGAATCACAAGCGAACACGTAAATCCGAGTCCCATGCTCAGTCCGTCGAGCGCGGAATATCCCACGCTGTTTTTGCTCGCAAACGCTTCCGCCCTGCCTAAGATAATGCAGTTTACCGTGATAAGCGGAATGAACCGCCCGATCGAAGTATTGAGTGCAGGCAGGAATTTCGCAAGGAAAAGCTGCACCACCGTAACGAACGTAGCGATGATGATAATATACGACGGCAACCGCACTTTATCGGGAATCACCTTGCGAAGCAGCGAAATCAGCACGTTGGAAACGATCAGCACAAACGCCGTGGCCAGCCCGAGCCCGAGCGCGTTTTCCACGTTGGTCGTCATGCCGATGGTCGGGCACATGCCGAGCACCAACACGAAAACAGGATTGTTGAGTATACCGTGGAGCGCGGTTTCTTTGATTTTCTTAACGTCCATCTCTCTATTCCTCCCACGCACCGGCGTCAAACGTCGCCGCATAACGGAGCGCGCTCAGTACCGCTTCGCGCACACCGTTGGACGATTCAGTCGCCCCCGTAATGCCGGGAAGCTTACCGCTTTGCCCCGTAAGCGAGGTCACCGTAGCACCCGCGAACAGTTCGGTCAACGTTGTGTCGCTAAGCAATTTATCCGAATCGTAGCTACCCATGGGCGAGAAACTGTTTTCGCCGTACGCTACTTTGACAACTGCGCCGTCTTTGATAAGAACATACACCGTGATCTGACCGTAGGTCGTGCTTTCGCCGCCGCTTGCCTTCACCACGAGGTCGCCGTTGTCGCCGAGGTACGCCGTCTTCCCTTCTTGCATCGGATAACGCATAAACGAAGTCGCGTCACTCACACGCGCGAGTATCGCTTTTTCGGAGGCACTCGTCACTTCTTCGGGTTGTTCTTTCACGTCGCTACCTAAGCGCACGAAGAAATCGCTTGCCAGATTCACGGCGTCTATAATTGCGCCGCGCGTGTGGCTGGCACCCGTACTTGCCGCAGTCATATCGGAAGAAGCGCTGATCTGCCCTTTATTTCCCACGATGGCGGCATACATTTTTTCTTCGTTGACGTGATCCCAATAGCTTTCGTTTTGCGACTTAACGGTCACGCCCGTAATCGTGCCATCGTCGTCGTAGGCAACGAGCACGACGACGGGGCCGACGTGACCTTTGCTTTCCGCTTCTACGACAAGCGTCGTCTTATTCGTAGACTTGTTGCGGCTTGAATACAGCGCGCGCACTTTCTTGTTTACCGTGCCGTACGATTTATTGTAGGCATCGAGGTCGGTCACTTTGTAATTGCCCTTTGAAAGGTCGACTAACTTAATACTGCCGTTGTTATACGCATCGCTGTCGCTCTCGCCCGTGGGCGCGATTTTGTTGATGAGTGCGCTCGTTTGGGCGTCCAGCTTTTCTTCGGGTTGCATAAAGCGGTTGGCTACCGCGAGAATCGCCACGCAGACCACGGCGATGACGGTCAGCACGAGGACGCATCTAAGCGTATTTTTCAACGTGTTGTTTTTGTTTTGGACGGAAGTTGAAATATCGCTCATGCCTTTTCCCCTCCTTTACCCACTTCATTATTTGCAATGGGTGAATCGGGCGTCTTTTGCGGTTTGGCTTTAGGGACTTTCACGTAGCCAAACGGACACGGCACGATAAATTTGTCGATAAGCGGCACGGTGATGTTCATAATCAGAATGGCAAAACTCATGCCCTCGGGATAGCTACCGAACACGCGGATCAACATGGTAAACAGCGCGATACCCACGCCGTAAATCGCACTTCCCAAGAACGTATTCGGACTTGTGGAATAGTCGGTCGCCATGAAAATCGAGCCGAACACGAGCCCGCCGCTCATAACGTGCGCAAATATGTTATTTGCAAGACGCGGTGCCGAAAGGTGACGCGGCAAACCGTCGAAAAGAAAAGCAAAGAGTGCGGCACTCAAAACGATGATCAGCGGCAACCGCCAATCGATGACGCGCCGAATGCTCAGATAGACGTAGCCGACAAGCAACGCAATCATGCAC
>JAIEBL010000053.1 GCA_029069015.1 Clostridiales bacterium | reverse complement strand
GATATAATACGCTTGGAAAACTTTTTACTCAAACATCACTTCCAAATCTTCTTCTTTAACGGGAATGCAAGCAATCTCGGGCAAACCGCCCTCTTGATCGAAACTAACAAGCCAATAGCCTTCTATTTTACGAGGATCGCATATTATACCATCCATTCCCTTATGCACGCCTTCTCGTGCGTATTTTTCTTTTTCGACGATAAGTCTTACTCTACTGCATTCTTTCATTTTTTATCTCCCTGCATACGGAGTTGTCATTTGTATCCTACCATTTGGCTGAGCGAGGCAACAAAGTGACGGGTTTGTCATTTCGAGCGAGCGAAGTGAGCCGAGAAATCCCTTTTTAGATTTCTCCGCTTCGTTCGCTTCGCTCACTGCGGTCGAAATGACAAGGAAGTGATATTTTTGCCCTGCTCTGTACTTTTTCCCTATTTACTCTTATTTTACTTCCGAAAATCGGTGCAGTGAAAAGTGAAAAGGTAAAAGTGAATAAGTAAAAATCGTCAAAGCTCTTTGACCTTTGACGATTTTTGGCAGAGGGGGTGGGATTCGAACCCACGAACCGTTTCCGATTACCTGATTTCGAGTCAGGGCCGTTATGACCACTTCGATACCCCTCCCTAAGCTGTATTATTGTAGCATATGCGGCGTATGTTTGGCAAGCGTTTGGGCGATAATTTTTTGCAAAGGGTAGCAGAAAAGACCGATGTAAAAAGGGTGGCGGAATTTACGCGCGATTGGAATTTATGCACAGCACGTCGTTGGCGTCCAGATCCAAGATCTTGCATAAGTTGGCAAAGGTGGCGAGCGCGGGCATGGCGCGACCCGAAAGATATTGCGAAAGCGTTGCGGGCGCAACGTGCAACTTTTCGGCGATTTCCGCTTGCTTTATACCGCTGAATTTGATTGCCTCGATAAGTTTTGCGCGAATACTGTCCAAAGTGATCATAGTGTTAGTGTTCCCCGTGTTTTTTTTCAGTATAATAGGCATTGCCTAATTAATGCTTGACTGTTAGGCATTGCCTAATATACAATGAGAAAGGGGCGACCGTGCGAAAGCCCCGAAGATCCGTATAAAAATTGCGCGCGGAAAGAGGTAGACGACGTGAATGATATAACGGTACCGTGGCATGAAAACATAACGCATATTTCGGTGCGCCCGACAAACGAAGGCAACAGTCTGTCGCCCGTCAACTTCTGGGCAAAAAAGTCGGACGAACGCAAGCAGAATTTTTGGGTGCGCCTGGACTTTTTGCACCCCGTGTTGTTGTTCGGCAAAGCGTTCACCTGGGTGGACTATCTGTACGACCGTAACACGGAAGAAAGCATAGCCACGTATTGCAACGCCGACGGCGAAAAGCAAAAGTTTTATCCCATGCAATCTTGCAACTTTTGGAATGATTTGCATATTCTTTCCGCGCCCGAAAGTCAATTGAATCCCGAAGAAAAAAGCTTGCGCCTAAACATGGCACAAGCAATATCCGAAATAGAATGCTGTAATATTGATTAGTCGGATTTCTCCGTTCGCTTCGCTCGGTTAAAATGCACAAGTCTAACATAATATG
>JAIEBL010000052.1 GCA_029069015.1 Clostridiales bacterium | reverse complement strand
CAACGGCGACATGACGATAACGGCGCGCTATGAAAACATAGACCGCTTTATGAAATGCGGTTATGCCGAAGCGCGTGTCATGTTGATAGATAGTCGTACGATCACCGCCGAACAGCGCAAGAAAATATATGCATTGCTCGGCGAGATCGCCGACTTTGTGGGTGACACGGTAGACGTTATCAAACGGGAAATGAAGCTGGATTTCCGCTTGCACAACTTCGAAAGAATGGCGGCAGACTTCTCGCTCGGCAGTTGCCCGGTAGAGCTTGCGAGCGCGTTTATAGACCACCTTGTGGCGTTCGTGATCGAATGGGGCGTGCCGTGCAAGCAACCGTTGTACGAACTGTGCGACGATATCCCCAAGTACGTGTATACGTGCTTAAAATACAAGAAGTGTGCCGTGTGCGGGCAGAAAGCCGACTTGCATCACGTGGACGCCGTGGGTATGGGATATAATCGCAACGAGATCGTGCACGAAGGTATGCGTGCGTTGCCGCTTTGTCGCAAGCACCATACGGAATTGCACACAGTGGGCAACACGGCATTTATGGACAAGTATCATTTAGAGCCGATACCGCTCAACAAAGAGCTGTGTAAAATTTATAAAATCAAAGCTAAGGAAACACAAGCATGAGTATACCAAAACATTATATTGATAAAAGAGAAAGGGAACATATTTTTCAATTGCAAAACCTTGCAATTTGCAAGTATGGCAGCATTCGAGGATTAGCGCGAGCTTGTAATATGAATCGCAAAATAATGGATAGAGTCCAAATGAACGGCATATATTCTTTGACATCTTTTTCGGCATTGAAGCTATGTTATGCATTACATATAACTCCGAATCAACTATATGGATTTGAACCATTGCCCGAATTTTCATACCAAGAAGAGATACCAAAGCCTATTAAGCTAAATACTTTATCCTACCGACAAGTGCATGAGAGATTAAACGCTGCATTGTTTGGAAAAAGTAATCGACTCAAAGGAATTCAATAATTATTGGAGGATTGAAAATATGAATAAGTGTATTTTGGTGGGCAATTTGACACGCGACCCCGAACTAACACAAACCAATTCGGGAATAAGCTGTTGCAAGTTTACGCTTGCCGTAAATCGCAACTACGTCAACACAAACGGCGAGCGTGAAGCAGACTTTATCAACATCGTTACGTGGCGCGGACTTGCTGACAACTGCGGTAAGTATTTAAGCAAGGGCAGTAAAATTGCTTTATGTGGACAAATACAAACGCGTAGCTACGAAGATAAAGACGGAAACAAACGTTTTGTAACGGAAGTAGTAGCCGACGACGTGGAATTTATCAACACGAGCAAGAACGACGCGGCAGAGCCCAAGCAAGCGGCTCAAACGGAGCAAATGGCGCAACCGCAACGAAAGCAAGTTGCGATGAACGAATTGAAACCCGTTGACGATGACGGATTACCGTTTTAGGGAGTAAGCTATGGCAAGAAAGAGAATGATTGCCCCGAGCATGTGGGAGTCAGAGTCTTTCGCCGAGTTGACCGATTTAGCCAAATTAGTGTTTATCAGTATGATTAGCCACGCCGATGACGAAGGTCGCGGCAAGGCAAGCCCTGCGTACATAAAGAGTATGACTTTCCCGAACGACGAGAATAGGCGAGTTGCCGACATCAAGTCCGCCCTATCTGAAATAGCAAGGTGCATGTCCGTACAGTTCTACTCCGTTGACGGCAGAGATTACTACTTTATGACGAATTGGACTGAGTATCAAAAGATTGATAGACCTACACAAAGCAAGCTACCACCCCCGCCTTCCGTGGGGGTAGGGGGAGATATACCCAATCAGCAACAATTCGACGAAGGCTCGACGAATACTCGACGAGTGCTCGACGAAGGCTCGACGCCTAAGTCAAGTCAAGTCAATATAAGTCAAGATAATAATAATCTATATGACAGTCAGACAGGCGAGCAGCCAGAATTGCAACAGTATATCGCAATACTTAAATTCCATTTAGAAAAATCGGAATTGTATGACGATGAAAAGGCGCGATTTAACGATATAGTAGCGGAATTGGTTCGTAGGGGAAGCTTGAAAATTAACGGCGTTGATACGCCAGCTTGGAAGATTTTACAAGCGTTTGTGCAGTTGTTTTTCGAGCCGAAGAAAATACCCGATTTGCTTTATGCGGGTAATAAAGACGGAGTAAAGAACAAATTTCTATATACCGTTTCGGCGATGTACAACAGTGCGTATGGATTTTGAGAGGTGTGAAAAATGGAATACATAGAGAAACCGAGAAAACTATATG
>JAIEBL010000051.1 GCA_029069015.1 Clostridiales bacterium | reverse complement strand
CGGTAAAGACTTTGCTCTCGATCCCGATAAGTACGATGGGAATATTCGCGCCGTACGCCGACCGCGCGCCGTATTTGCCGAGCATGATGTTGCAGACGAGCGAAATAACGACGATCGTGACCTGCGTGATAAACGACGACGTGCCGAGCTTTACCGCCGTTCCGAATACTTTCAGATCGGGAATCAGGCTTTTGAGCCGCAGTTTGAAGGTCTTGGTTTTGAAAATGAAGTAAAGCAGACTGATAACAAACGATACGATCTGCCCTATCACGGTTGCCCAGGCGGCGCCCGCCATGCCCCACTTAAAGCCGAATATGAACGCGGCGTCCAGAATGATGTTCGTGATCGCGCCCGAAAGCATAGACGCCATCGACCACCCCGGCGCGCCGTCCGCACGGATGACGGCGTTCATCATATTCATTGCCATGAACACGGGGAAAAAGGCGAGGATAATATTGAAGTACTCGATCGCATAACCCAGCGTACCCTTTTCAAAAACGCCAGTATACGGGTTTGCGCCGTCTTCGGTTGCGCCGAACAGCATTAAAAGCTGTTTTTTGAGCGGAAAGAAAACCGCCATGAGCAGTAGGCTGGACGCGACCGTAAACACGAGTCCCGTGCCGATCGCCTTATGCCCTCTCTGCGTGTCCTTTCTGCCCTGACAGATATTGAGGAACGCCGCACAGCCGTCGCCGAACCACCAGGCGAACGCTTGCGCGATAATAAAGATCGGAAAAACCACGCCCGCCGCGCCATTGCCCACGTCACCGAGCGTGCTGTTCCCTATGAAGATCTGATCGACGATGTTGTAGAGCGCGCTGACAAGTAGCGACAGCACGCAAGGGATACAAAACTTCAACATCAGTTTGTAGATTTTTTCTTTGCCTAAAAAGTTTGCACTGTTCTGTTCCGACATAATTGCCTCCGAAAATTTGTCGTCTTTGTCGGAGTAAAGAACGCGTGAAACCTGCGAAGAGCAAAAAAAGCAAAAAAGCACGTAGAATAATCGAAATTCTACGCACTTTTGCTGCTCGACATGAAATAGAATAGCAAATTTTCGTCTTTTTGTCAAGTTTGTTACGGGGGCGTTTTTAGTATAAAAACCTACTTTTTTCAAAAATTCCAATTGCCGAAATTCAAACGCTCCGCCCCGTCAGAGCTTTTTTACGCGGAGCGCGCGTACGGCGTTGAGAATCGCCAGAATCATAACGCCCACGTCCGCAAAGATCGCTAGCCACATATTCGCGATGCCGAGCGCACCCAGCACGAGGCAAGCGATTTTCACGCCCAGCGCAAAGATGATATTCTGCCAGACGATAGAGAGGCACTTGCGGGAAATCTTGATCGCCTTTGCGATCTTTTTGGGATCGTCGTCCATCAGCACGATGTCGGCGGCTTCGATTGCCGCATCCGAACCCATTGCGCCCATCGCCATGCCGATATCGGCGCGGGAAAGGACGGGTGCGTCGTTGATGCCGTCGCCCACGAACGCAAGCTTTTGTTTCGGGGACTTTGCCGCGATGATTTCTTCGACCTTTTCCACCTTATCTCTGGGTAAAAGCTCGCTGTGGATCTCGTCGATACCAAGCTCGGCGCCCACGCTTTCGGCAACCTTCTTGGCGTCACCCGTCAGCATGACCGTCCGCTTGACGCCCGCACTCTTTAATGCCGCCATTGCTTCCTTGGCATTGGGCTTGATGACGTCGGAAATCACGATATGCCCAGCGTATTCGCCGTCTAACGCGATATGGATGATCGTACCCACCGAGTGGCAGTGTATCGCCTCTATCCCAAACCGCGCCATCAGCTTTTCGTTACCCGCGGCGACGTGTCGATCGTCGATAACTGCCGTCACGCCCTCGCCGCTGATTTCTTCTATATTCTTGATCCTCGAATGGTCCACCTCTTTCCCGTAAGCGCGAAGCAGACTTTTGCCGATGGGGTGCGAGGACGAACATTCCGCCAGCGCGGCGTATTCCAAAAGCTTTTGGTTATCGATGGCACTGTGGTGCACGGCGTTTACTTCAAACACGCCCTGCGTCAGCGTGCCCGTTTTATCGAACACGACGATATCCGTTTTAGACAGCGTTTCCATGTAGTTGGAGCCTTTCACCAGCACGCCCGCCTTGCTCGCCCCGCCGATGCCTGCGAAAAAGCTGAGCGGAATACTGATGACGAGCGCGCATGGGCAGCTGATGACGAGGAACGTCAACGCGCGGTATATCCACTCGCCCCATGCGCCCTCGCGCCCCATGAGCAAGCGCACGAGCGGCGGGCACACCGCAAGCAGCAATGCGCCGATGACCACCGCGGGCGTGTAGAACTTTGCGAATTTGGAAATGAAGTCCTCGGACTTCGATTTTCGCGACGCCGAATTTTCCACGAGTTCGAGCACTTTGGAAACCGTCGATTCGCCGAACGCTTTGCTCGTGCGCACCTTCAGTACGCCCGTCATATTGATGCAGCCGCTGATAACTTCGTCGCCCTGTGTCACGTCACACGGGACGCTTTCGCCCGTCAGCGCGCTTGTATTAAGGCTAGACGCGCCTTCCTCTACACAGCCGTCAATAGGTACTTTCTCGCCGGGTTGCACGATAATGATATCGCCAACCGCCACCTCGTTCGAATCGACTTTGACGATCTGTCCGTC
>JAIEBL010000050.1 GCA_029069015.1 Clostridiales bacterium | reverse complement strand
TTATATAATAAAATGGAATTATTAGTCAAACGAATAAAAGCGATAAATGTAAAAAAGATTGACAGGCGTCCCCCGTTTTTACGGTTCTATTCCTCTCTTTCCAAACAATAAACCGCAAGCGCGCACTCCAAACGCTTCCGCATGAGCGCACACGCAAGCGCGTACGGCTTCTTCAAATCACCGTTAAAGTGCACGGCGTTTGACGCACAACCGCCGCTGCAATAGTATTTTGCCCAGCAATCCCCGCAAACAGACTTATATGCAAGATTATTTTCACAAAATTTGTCGTAAAGTTGCGCATTCACTTCGCCGCTCGATACGTTTCCCATTTTGTAGGGTTGCTCTCCCACGAATTGATGGCAGGGATACAAATCGCCCGTCGGCGTCACGGCAACGTATTCCGTACCAGCCCCGCAACTGCTGTACCGCTTGTTGAGACAGGACGCGTTCTCGAGGTCGATGATAAAGTGAAAGAACGAAAACCAAGTGTCGTCACTCTTGCGCCGCTCGTAGTATTCTTTCGCCAAGATTTCGTATTGCTCGTAAAGCTGCGGCAAGTCCTCTTCGTGAAGCGCCAACGGGTGTGAAGACGGGAGCACCACGGGTTCGAGCGATACGCTCCGAAAGCCCGCATCCGCCAGAGCCAAAGCGTCGGCGGCAAAGTCTTTGTTAAGCGCCGTATACGTACCACGCACGTAGTACTGCTTATCGCCCCGCTTGCGCGCAAAGGCAAGCGCGTTTTTCAGCACAGTGTCAAACGAGCCTTTCCCGCCCTGCGTTTTTCTCACGCGGTCATGCACTTCCTTTCTTCCGTCGATGGAAAGCACGACGTTATACATTTCGCGGTTGAAAAAGTCAGAAAGCTCGTCCGTCAGATTCACGGCGTTGGTCGTGATCGTAAAGCGGAACTTTTTATTATGCGTTTTCTCTAAATGCCGCCCGTATTCCACTGCTTTTATCACTACGTCGGTATTAAGAAGCGGCTCGCCGCCGAAAAAGTCCACTTCGAGGTTGTGCCGATCCCCGCTCTTTTCTACCAAAAAGTCAAGCGCTTTGCAGGCAATATCCGCCGTCATGCTCTGCCGCGCGCCCGAATACTTGCCCTCGTCCGCAAAGCAATACGCGCATGCAAGATTGCAGTTGTGGCAGATATTCAAGCACATAGATTTGATAATGCCGCTCGGTTTGGGGGGCACGTAACGTACGCGGGGCGCAAACAACGCACCGCGCTTTATAAGCGATTCGATTTCCGCCGCCTCTTCGGGACTCGTATTCTTTATACGCGAAAACTCTCTCGCGTCGAATTCGCCGTCAAGAGAGCTTACCGAATCGATAATGTTTTTTGTGGTAGCGTCGATACGGCAAAGCGTGCCGCTCTCGACGTCGAGCAGAAAATCATGCCCCAAACAAGTAAACGTATGTACCATTTCGCCTAAGCAGAATAACGCCCGTTATCTGTTTTCCTCTTTCTGAATTCTTTCGATTTTCCGTTCGCAGGATTGGTTGCCCACCGTGCAACTCGTTTTGCAAGCCGATTGGCAGCTCGCCTGGCATTCGCCGCAACCCGTGCGTTCGTTACATTCGATCGTTTTTTCTACGATAACCTTGATGTGCTTCATGATTATAAAAGCCTCCGTTTGTTTTCTTCCCGTCTATTATAGCAAAGGTACACGCAGAAAATCAACTGTTTTCGCCACGAATTTTCATTCTCGGTCGTTTGCTCTTTTTTCTCGCGAGCCGTCACGCACGGGCAAAACGCCTTTTTGCGGCTTTTTATTTTTTGAGACTGCTCAGAATGCCGCTTATCATACCCGTGACCGCACCGAGCGCTACGTCGTTTAAATTGTGCAAACCGAACGAAAAAGAGCCGTCAAGCAAAGAAAAGATCACGAACGAAACAACGATATAAATAATACCCGCAAGAATGCCGCGCAACCAATTGTTCTTTTTGCCCTTAAACGCAAACAGACAACCGCAAAGAATGCTTACGCCTTTGATAAATTGGTTGATAACGGGAATCGCACCCGTTTTGATATTGAATACTTTTATAATGAGTGCCGCCAGCAGCACGAGAATCAGCGACAGGATAATACTTATTATCAGTGCCTTTATGACTTCCAAAACCGAACTGCCTTTTTTTGCCGTCGTCCCTTCCATAAAAAAACCTCCGCATACCTAATGCTAAAAGATATGCGGAGATACTTTCGATTATTACCTTGCTTGTACTTATTTCTTGGTGGTTTTGCGCTTAGCTGCGGCGGATTCTTCCGCTTTTGCTTCCTCGGCGGGTGCTTCTCCTGCCGCCTGTACGGGTTCTGACGTCTGCGCCGCCGCCGTTTCTTCCGTTGCGGGCGCTTCGGCTTCCGCTTTTACTTCCTCAGCGGGCGCAACCGCTTCTTCCGCCACCGCTTCCTTTCCGATTGCGGGCGCTGCATTTTCCACAGGGGCGTTTGCCTTGCTTACGACTTGATATACGGCTTGGATGTCAAAAACCATGGTGCACTTATTGTCGCCCACGCCCGTTTCGACGACCATTTCTTTATCAAGCGGACCTACTTCTTTGATTTCGAGAATCGTACCGACGATACCGCCCACCGTCTTGATGACGTCGCCCGCACGAAGCGAAGAATGCAAATCGTTGATGGCTCTGTTGCGCCGACTGTTGGTGAACATGGGCCATACAATGAGTACGATGACCATGACCGCCAAAAGAACAAGCATTACGATCGTGGACGGCTGGATTGCGCCGATTAAATTATTGATCATTTCAGAATTCTCCTACCGATAATTGTTTTATTAACAATACCATAATTTACCGCAATTAGCAAGCAATTTATCCAACTTTTTCCGATTTTTGCAATTTATGCCAAAAATACGTCGCTCTTTTTGGCGAAAAAAGGCGTTACCCTTCCACACGCTTTGCGTCGAATATACGCACCAGTCGATTATACAGTTGCCGATCGGTAAACGTGCCGCTAATCCTCAGTTCGAGCGGCGCAATATCGATCAGATATAAC
>JAIEBL010000005.1 GCA_029069015.1 Clostridiales bacterium | reverse complement strand
TTTTACAAGAATATGTTTGCCAAATGCCCCGCACACCGTCCCGGAACGGCGGACGAGGTGGCGAACGTTGCAGAACTTTTAATGAGCGATAAAGGCGCGTTCATAACGGGCTCGGACTTCCTTATCGATGGTGGCGCTACGGCTTCGTATTTCTATGGCGAGCTTCGCCCCGAACAGTAAAACGAACAGACCGCGCCGAAGAAAATGCGTGTGCGGCAGAGCCCCACACGGAAATAAAAAATTTTTACGTAAAGGTTAAGGAGAAAGTCAATGAGTAAGAAAATCGTACAAACGGCGGGCAGAGACGCCCTCGGAGAATTTGCACCAGAATTTGCGCATTTCAATGACGACGTGTTGTTCGGCGAAAACTGGAACAACACGGATATCGATATAAAGACGCGGTGCATCATTACCGTCGTTTCGCTTATGTCGCAAGGCATCTGCGACAGCTCGCTCAAACATCATTTGATGAATGCGAAGAATAACGGCGTAACGAAAAAAGAAATCGTGGCAGCCATCACGCATACGGCTTTTTATGCGGGCTGGCCCAAAGGTTGGGCAGTCTTCAATCTTGCAAAAGAAGTGTGGACGGATTGACGAACAGGGCGCATAATTAGAAAAGGGGACAGAAAACATGAAAAAAGAAGAATTGAGCGTGTTTCCCGTCGGGGAGAAAAACGACGCGTTTGCTAAGTATTTTATCGGGCAGAGCTATCTCAATATGCTCTCGACCGAGCAGGTCGCCATCGGGAACGTGACCTTCGAGCCGCGCTGTCGGAACAACTGGCACATTCACCACGCAACGAAAGGCGGCGGGCAGATATTGCTCGTCACGGCGGGTAAGGGGTGGTATCAGGAATACGGGCAGCCGCCGCGTGCCTTGACCGCGGGCGACGTCGTGAATATCCCCGCGAACGTCAAGCATTGGCACGGCGCGGCGAAGGATAGCTGGTTTGCGCACCTTGCGTTGGAAGTGCCCGCAGAGGGCGGCAGTACAGAATGGTGCGAACCCGTTTCGGATGAAGAATACGACGCGTTGGAGAAATAGACGATGTTTGAAAATGTACATAAAAAGTTGGGGTTCGGCTGTATGCGTCTTCCCATGAAAGGCGGGGAGGTCGACTACGACGAGTTCAACAAAATGATCGATACCTTTATCGCAAACGGCTTCAACTACTTCGATACGGCGCACGGGTATTTGCAGGGAAAGAGCGAAACGGCGCTCCGCGATTGTTTGGTAAAACGCTATCCCCGCGAGCAGTATATTCTGACCAATAAGCTGACGAACTTTTATTTTAAGACGGAAAAAGAGGTGCGCCCCTTCTTTGAAAGCCAGCTTAAAATCTGCGGCGTGGACTACTTCGATTTTTATCTCATGCACGCGCAGAGCGAGCAGAATTACGCGCAGTTCAAGCGTTGCCGCGCCTACGAGCAAGCGCTCGAATTGAAAGCGGAGGGAAAGATCAAGCACTTCGGCATTTCCTTTCACGACACGGCGGAAGTTCTGGATAAGATATTAACGGAGTATCCGCAGATCGAGGTCGTGCAGATCCAGTTCAATTACGTGGACTACGATGACCCCGCCGTACAGTCCAAAAAGTGCTACGAAGTTTGCCGCAAGCACGGAAAGCCCGTCATCGTGATGGAACCCGTTAAGGGCGGCAGTCTCGTCCGTGTCCCCGAAGGCGCGAAAAAATATTTCGAGGCGCTCGGCAACATGAGCGCGGCAAGCTACGCGATCCGTTTCGCGGCGGGCTTCGAGGGGATCTTTATGGTGCTCTCGGGCATGAGCGACCTCGGTCAGATGAACGACAACATTTCGTACATGAAAGACTTTGCGCCGCTGAGCGAAAAAGAGATGCAAGCCGTGCAAAACGTCTGCAATGCGATCAAATCGCAAAATGCCATTGCCTGCACCGCATGCCGCTATTGCACGGACGGCTGCCCGAAAAAGATTTCCATTCCCGATCTGTTCGCGTGCTTAAACGCCAAAAACATTCACCACGATTGGAATGCCGACTACTACTACAACGAAGTGCACACCAAAACAAACGGCAAAGCGTCGGCTTGCATTGCGTGCGGCAAGTGCGAAAGCGCCTGCCCGCAACATCTGCCCATCCGCAAGCTTTTAAAAGACGTTGCGGCAGAATTCGAAAAGAAAGCGTAAGGGATAAAAATGACGGATCTGCAAACGGCGAAAACAAACCTTGCGGGGCATTCGATCTGCTTGTGTAAGGATGGCAAATGCCTGTACGGCGAGAAGAGGGGCATTGCGCCCATCATGGACTTTATCGCGGACGGCGTCGACCTGAACGGGTATTCGGTCGCGGATAAAGTCGTGGGGAAGGCGGCGGCAATGCTGCTTATAAAGTGCGGCGTTAAAAGCGTCTACGCCGAAGTGCTCTCGGGGCACGGCAAGAGAATTTTGGAGCGGTACGGTGTCGCGGTTGATCATGCTACGCTTACCGAAAGCATCATCAACCGTGCGGGCACGGACATGTGCCCCATGGAAAAAGCTGTCTTGGATACGGACAACTTGGACGAAGCTTTCGCCATTTTAAAAGAGAAAACGCAAAAAGCGTAAGGCGTGGATGAAACGCCCTTGAAACCCGTGTTAAATCCGTTGCCATTTGCACTCGACTATGTGTATAATAATAGAAGACGCAGTGCGCGTTAAAAGCGCGTAAACAGCGTTTAAACGAGCGAGAGGATAGCGACGAATGAGAATCGTAGTTAAAGTCGGAACGTCTACCTTGACGCATGAAACGGGCCGTATGAACTTGCGACGCGTGCAGGATCTGTGTCGTGTCATTGCCGATCTGAAAAACGCGGGACACGAAATGATTTTGGTGTCTTCGGGCGCGATCGGCATGGGGATCGGGAAGCTTTCGCTGCGCGAACGGCCCACGGATATTCCCACCAAGCAAGCGGCGGCGGCCGTCGGGCAGTGCGAACTGATGGACACGTACGACCGCCTTTTCGGGCAGTATCACCACACGGTCGCGCAGATCCTTCTGACGGGCGCGGACCTTTCGCATACGGACCGGCACGAGAATTTTTCCAATACGGTCAGCAGACTTTTATCGCTCGGCGTGTTGCCCGTTATCAACGAGAACGACACGGTGGCAACCGACGAAATCAAGGTGGGGGATAACGATACGCTTTCCGCGCTCGTGGCGGTGAGCGTGAAGGCCGACCTTCTGATATTGCTTTCGGACGTGGACGGTCTATATACCGCCGACCCGAGAAAGAGCGACAAGGCGGAATTGATCCGTGAGGTTCACGGCGTGACGGATGAGCTTTTCGCGCGTGCGGGCGGCGCGGGCAGCGCGCTCGGAACGGGCGGCATGAAGACCAAACTGCAAGCGGCGAAGATATGCGAGTGTAGCGGTTGTGACGTCGTTTTAATGAACGGGGCGACCCCCGAACGGCTATACGATGCGGTGGAAAACAAGCCGCTTAATGCGACGCGCTTTTACGCAAGGAGGGACGCATGACGACGCACGAACTCTTCAAACGCGCAAAGGCGGCAGCCCCCAGGCTTGCCACGCTCGGCACGGAAAAGAAAAATGCGGCGCTGCTTGCCATGGCGGACGCGCTGACAGAAAACGCGGACGAGATCTTGCGCGTCAACCGCGAAGACGTAGCCGCGCAAGAGGGAATTATGAGCCCCGTGATGATCGATCGGCTGCGTCTTACGAAAGAACGCATCGAAGGTATGGCGCAGGGCGTGCGTGACGTGGCGGCGCTACCCGACCCGATCGGCGTGACGCTCGAGAGTGCGGTGCGTCCGAACGGGCTTAGGATCGAGCGAAGGACCGTACCGTTGGGCGTGATCGGTATTATCTACGAGAGTCGTCCGAACGTGACGAGCGACGCAGCGGCACTCTGCTTGAAGAGCGGCAACGTGTGTGTTTTAAAGAGCGGAAAAGAAGCGTTTCATACCGCCTTTACCATCGTGCGTATTTTAAAAGACGCGCTGCAAAAACAGGGCTTGGACCCCGATTTTATTTGCATGCCCGAGGATGCTTCCCGTGCGGTGGCGCAGGAAATGATGGCGGCGGTGGGTAGCTTAGACGTGTTGATCCCGCGCGGCGGGGCAGGGTTGATCCGTACGTGCCTGGAAAACGCCAAAGTGCCGTGTATTGAAACGGGCACGGGCATTTGCCATATCTATATCGATAAAAGCGCGGATTTGGAAATGGCGCTCGCTATTACCGAAAACGCCAAGGCGTCGCGCCCCTCGGTGTGCAATGCGGCGGAAGTGTTGCTCGTGCACGAAGGCATTGCGGCAAAATTTTTGCCTATGCTGCAATCGCGGCTTACGACAGAGCGGGAAAAGAAAGGGTTGCCCGTCGTCGAACTGCGCGTAGACGAAAAAGCGGCGAAGTTTATAGACGGGACGCGCGCAAATGAAGACGATTTCGATACCGAGTTTTCAAACTATATTCTGGCGGTTGGTGTAGTGGCGTCGGTGGATGAGGCGATCGCGCATATCGGACAGCATTCCACGCACCATAGCGAAACCATCGTAACGAGCGACGAGAGCAGTGCGGAAAAGTTCCTCGGCGAGGTGGACAGCGCGGCGGTGTACGTGAACGCGTCCACGCGGTTTACCGACGGCGGAGAGTTCGGTAAGGGATGCGAAATCGGTATCTCTACGCAAAAACTGCACGCCCGCGGTCCTATGGGACTGCGCGAACTGACCTCGTATAAGTACGTGATTCGGGGCAACGGCCAGGTTCGATAAGGACAATGCGCGCACAAAACACAAAGTAAAAATCGGCGGAGGTCGAAAGAATATGAAATACGAATATGCGTTTATGGGTTGCGGTAATATGGGCGGCGCGCTGCTAACGGCGGTGGCGCGCGTCGTAGACCCAAAAAAGATTGCGGCGTGTGACCGTGATACGGCGAAGGTAGAGGCGTATTGCGTTTCGCACGGCGTCGTGGCGGAACAGGCGCAGAAAGCCGCTAAGAGCTGTCGGTTCTTCGTGATCGGCGTAAAGCCGCAGGCGCTCGGCGCGGCGGCAAGCGAGGTCAAGGCGGTCCTTTCCGAGCGTAAAGACGTCTGCTTGATTTCCATGGTTCTGGGTGCAAGCATTGCGCGCATCAAAACGCTCTTCGGCGATTTGCCCGTGATCCGCATTATGCCCAACACCCCCGTGCTTGTCGGTAAGGGCGTTACGCTGTATACGGCAAGCGGCGTTTCGCAGGAAGACGAGGAAAGCTTCCTGCGTGACTTTGCGCAGTCGGGCATGCTCGAGCACGTGCCCGAAGCGCAGTTCGACGCCACGGCGGCGCTTTCGGGGTGTGCGCCCGCGTATTGTTATCTGTTCTTGGAAGCGCTTGCCGACGGAGCAGTGGAGTGCGGCGTGCCGCGGCGCGTTGCGCAGACGCTTGCCGCGCAGGTGATGGCAGGCAGCGCGCAGATGGTGGAAACGTACGGCAGCCCGTCCGATCTGAAAGACGCCGTTTGCAGCCCGGGCGGCAGCACCATAGCGGGCGTGCACGCATTGGAAAAAGCGGGCTTCCGCGGTGCGGCGATGGACGCGATCGTCGCCGCCTATCAGAAGACCTTACAGTTCAAAAAGTAAAATTACAGAATATTGCACGAGCGTAGGCGGCGGTGAAGGCAAAGTCCCCAAAGGGATTATAACGTCACCACGCTCGTGGCGATTTTTTCGCGGAACGTTTTATCGTGCTCTACGAAAATCATGGTGGGCGCAAACTGTAAAAGCAGGTTTTCAATTTGTATGCGTGAATAGACGTCGATAAAATTCAACGGTTCGTCCCATACGTATAAATGCGCCCGCTCGCAAAGACTTTTCGCAAGTAAAGTCTTTTTTTTCTGCCCGTCCGAAAAAGCGGCGACGTCCTTTTCGAACTGTTCTTTCAAAAAGCCCATTTTATGCAAGATCGCTTTGAACAGGCTTTCGTCTATGCCGTGCTGCTCGGCGATCTCCGTGAGCGATCCGTGTAAAAACGAGGTGTCCTGCGAAACGTAGGAGATGACGAGATTCGTGCTCGTTTCGATTTTGCCGCGGTGCTCTATCGACTCGCCGCAAAGAAGCTTTAAAAGGCTGCTCTTGCCGCAACCGTTTTTGCCGCTGAGTGCGATGCGGTTGCCCCGCTTGATTTCAAAGCTGACGGGTGCGCAGACTTCTTTGCCGTCGTATACGGGCGAAACGGCAGCGAACGTCACGAGCCGTTCGGCGGGGCAGGGTAGCGGCGAAAGCTTGAGCTCGCTCTCTAACTCCGTGTTTTTGAGAAGTTTGGATTTTTCTTCGATTTCGTTTTGTATGTGCGCTTCCGTTACTTTCGCGCGCTTCATCATCTTGGCGGACTTATGCCCGACGTAGCCTTTGTCGCTTGCGCCGATTTTGGATTTTTCCACGGCATCCGCCCAACCTGCCGTCCGCCTCGACGATTCTTTGAGTCGTTTGATATCCGTCTGCAAACGGCTGTTTTGTTTGCACTCGTTTGCTTGTTGCTGCTCGAAATTGCGCATAAACGAAGAAAAATTTCCGCTTTGCACTTCGATATTCGCGCGGTTTAAGGACAGGATATGATCGACGCAATCGTCCAGAAAACTGCGGTCGTGCGAAACCAGAATAAAACTTTTCTTCTTTGAAAGGTACGCCGACAGTAGCGCTCTTGCTTGCATATCCAAATGATTCGTCGGCTCGTCGATGAGCAGAAAATGTCCCTCGTTTAAAAACAGCGCCGAGAGCAGGACTTTGGTTTGCTCCCCGCTTGAGAGCGTATTAAAAGGGCGGTACAGACAGTCGCATTCTACGTCGAGCTGCATCAGCTCGCGCATGAGCTGCCACTCCTCGGCTTCGGGGCAAACCTTATGCAACACCTCTATCGTGTCTGCGGTTTTGTCGCGCACGGGATAGGGGAAGTAGTCGAATTGTACGGACGAAACGATCTTCCCGCTATACTCGTACTTGCCCGTCAGAAGTTGCAGGAAGGTCGTTTTGCCTCTGCCGTTCCTGCCTACGAAGCCAAGCTTCCAATCCG
>JAIEBL010000049.1 GCA_029069015.1 Clostridiales bacterium | reverse complement strand
CAAAGCCGACACCGTCGCGCTCCGCGCTCTTGATGATCGCCCTTGCCAGCGGATGCTCGCTCTTGCGTTCGAGCGAATATGCGAGCTTTAAAAGTTCGTTTTCGCTAACGGCGGCGGGAACGACGTCCGTGACTTGCGGCGTCCCTTGCGTGATCGTGCCCGTCTTATCCAACACGACGTATTGCGCTTTGCCCGTGATTTCCAGCGACGCGGCGGTTTTGAACAATATGCCGTTTTTTGCGCCCTTGCCGTTGCCCACCATGACCGCGACGGGCGTTGCAAGTCCCAACGCGCACGGGCAACTGATGACGAGCACGGAGATCGCCCGCGCGAGCGCGTAGCCTACGACGAAATGCCCGACAAACAGCCAGACGATAAACGTAACGAGCGCAATGCCCATGACCGCAGGCACGAACACGCCCGAAACTTTATCGGCGATCTTTGCGATCGGCGCTTTGGTCGCGGCGGCGTCGCTCACCATTTGTATGATCTGCGAAAGCGTGGTATCTTCCCCGACGCGGGTCGCCTCACACCGAATAAAACCAGACTGATTGAGCGTGCCTGCGGAAACAGTGCTCCCCGCTGCTTTATCGACGGGAATGCTTTCGCCCGTAAGCGTGGATTCGTCCACGGCGCTGTTGCCTTCCAGAACGACGCCGTCCACGGGCACGTTTTCGCCCGGACGCACGACGTAAACGTCGCCCTTTTTCACTTGCTCGACGGGGACGGTCACTTCCTGCCCGTCACGCACAATCACCGCGGTTTTGGGCGCAAGCTTCATCAGTCCTTTGAGCGCGTCGGTCGTTCTGCCTTTGGAGCGCGCTTCCAACAGCTTGCCGAGGGTGATCAGCGTCAGAATAGTGGCGGCGGACTCGAAATAAAATTCGTCCATATACGCCATGACCGACGCATGGTCGCCGCGCAGTTGTGCGCCCGACATCAGAAAGAGCGCGACCACGCTGTAAATAAAGGCGGCACAGGAGCCGAGCGAGACGAGCGCGTCCATATTCGGGGCGCGCCGCCACAAGCTTTTAAAACCGCTCACGAAAAACTTCTGATTGATCACCATTATGATGG
>JAIEBL010000048.1 GCA_029069015.1 Clostridiales bacterium | reverse complement strand
TTCCCGATGATAAGCGCCACCGTCGTTTTTCCCGAACCGGGATTGCCGACGAACCGCATATGAATGCAAGGCCGTTCTTTAGAACCGTCTTTTATGGCAAGCTCGATTTGCGCAAGGATTTCATTTACCCGCTTTTTGATGCTCTCTACGCCCACCAATTTATCGAGAAGCTCTGCGCCCGACAGCTTGTTGTCGGTTGCGTTCCCGCATAACGCCTTTGCATCGTTTACGGTAATTTGGTTGCTCTTTTCCGCTTTCTGCGCATTTGCGATATGCTTTTGATATACGAGTTCGCGAACGACCTTTTTAATCGTATTCACGCCGTAGAACTTGCCGTCGCTCTTTTCCTCGGATATGCGATCGAAAAAGTACTGCCATGCCGTCTTCGTCACCGTGAAATTGAAACGCTTTAACTCCGCTTCCGCGCACGTTTTCATCTCGTCCTGATTGAGCGGCGGGAAAGACACCGACTTAACGCTCAGCAAATCGGAAAGCGAATATTTGATTCGCAACAAAATGTCTTTATCTATGAACGGGACTCTGAATACCACGATATGCTCGTCGGCATGCTTTTCCACTACACGCAAAAATTGTTTGAAATAGCGGTTGTCCGTTCGATCCATCCACTCGCTGATATTCACACAAACAACCCGAACTTTTTGCTTATTGCCGCTCTCAATGATGCCGATTGCTTCTTCAAAGGGTTCTAACCCTTCCCGATACGCACCGAGACACACCTCGCGGACGGCGCCGGGCGTCATTTTACAAAGCCCGCTTTCCGCAATCAATTTGGCAAAGAGTTCGAGATAGGTCGTAAGTCCGCAACCATCGCCAATGGAAAACAGATAGCATTGATTGGTAAAAACTTCGTACGTATTCGTCCGCTTGATTTCTTCGGCGATTTCCACGATTTCTTTTGCAAGTGCTTTAAACTCCAAAGCCCCGACGATATCGTTTATTTTCGTAAACGCGCCGACGCCATTCCCCCGATCGCTATCCGATTCATCGTCATCATCCGACTCTCCGCGCAAGAGCTTTGCCAAATGCGAATACGCGATCCCCGCCTCTTCGCCTCGCGACACTGCGCTTGTCGTCTGGTTTTCCTCGCTTTTCTTTGCTTTGTCTTCCTCGTCCTCGACGACGCCCGTCCCGAACGAAAGAACGTCCTTGGGACGATCATCGGGATAACGACTTCTGAAAAAACGCACGACGCACGCTTTAAGCCCCGTATAATCGGCATCGTTTTGACTGTAGATCACCGTGAGCGACGTAAGCGAAGTTTTGATGATTGTAAACGCTTTTACTTCTTCCAATCTGGCTTTTATGGCGTCGATAGGCAGTACGTCGTCGTCGCGATGCGACAAAACCCAATTCCCGTCCAATTCGACCGTAAATTTTTGTTTTTTAGGTTCCAACATATTTTTCCGAAATTCCTCTTAAAACTTCGAGCAAACGCTTACAAATAGATAATAATATCCGACAAATTTTTCTTTGCGATTTGCGCATAAAACAGCATATCTTCCAATCCTACTGCCGTTCTTCCGTTTTCCCAATTAAAGATCACGCTTTCCGACACGCCGAAAACGTCGGCAAGCTCCTTGCGGCTGATATGGTTATCCATTTCAAACCTGCATGCACCGCATTCGCCGCCGCATTCGCCCTTATCGTGTTTGAGCGTATGGCAGACGCACCGCCTGAGTTCGATATTATCTTCCCTAAGCAGTTGCAAATTCCTACCCGTTTTCTTCCAATCAATGAATTTTCTGTGTATCATTTCCATATCCACTAACTCGCATAATAAAGACTTTTTTCGATTATACCATGTTTCGACAAAAAGCACAAGGAGTTACCCCTACTTTTTTATGATTCTTAAACAGTATACGGTAACGCCGATTTGTAATGCCGTACTGTTTTGCGATTAACTTGACAGCGTTTACATTTCATGGTATAATCTTGACAGTGTTAAGATATGAGGAAAATATATAAATGGAAAAGGACAAATACCATCACGGCAATTTGAAAAATGCACTCATAGAAAAGGCAATCGAACTCGTGAACAACGTAGGCGAAGATAGCCTGTCGATCCGCAAAGTCGCAGGGGCGTGCGGCGTAACGTATGCCGCCCCGTACGCGCATTTCAAAAGCAAGGAAGAACTTCTTCTCGCTTGCCGCGAATACGTTTCGCAGCAATTTGCCAACCGTCTGACAAACGCAATAGCAGGCATGGATACGACGCGACCCGAAACGCTTAACGTGCTGGGAAATGCGTATATAGCGTTTTTCAAGCAGCACCCCGCTTATTACGATTTCATTTTCAACACCAAAGAAGCGTGCAAAATGGTGTTGACACTCGACGAGGTCACGGGTAATTACCCGCCGTTCGAAGTGTTCCGAAAGGTATGTCTTGCGCTGACCGAAGCGTACGGCATACCCAAAGAAGAGGGGCTTGCGCGACTCATCCGATGCTGGTCGCTCGTACACGGCGCGACGGCGCTCATCATTTCTCCCAACGTCCGATTGGACGGTGATTGGGACGAATACCTGAAAACTTTATACCGATAATGAGGTGCACCATGAAAAAATTTGCAGATAAGTTCCCCGTTCTTTTTTCGATTATTGTATTTGCCATCTCGATGCCGCTACTATGGGGCGCAACGTATCCCATCCTGTACAAGTTGCCTTTTTACTTTGCGAGCGCGATAAAGTACGCCCTTACGCTGTTGCTCGTCATTGCGATATGCTTTATCGTCTATCGCAAAATCTCCTTTACGCTACAAGGTAAAGGGCTTTTCAAGGGGCTGTTTACCGTAGGTTCGGTCGGCTTGATTTGTGCCGTAATGGCTTTTGTGTTCAGTTACAATAAACCGGATATGACGCCGTCCGCAGGAACGGTTATAGGGTTTATCCTGTATAATCTCGCCATAGCCGTCAGCGAAGAATTTCTGTTTCGCGGTGTGATCTTCACGCAAATGCTGGATAGCCTGAAAAACAAAAAAGGGTTTATCTGGACGGCGATCTTGCTGTCGTCCGCGCTCTTCGGATTACGGCATTTACTCAATCTTGTTACGACGCCCACCGTTGTAATCACCACTGTCGGACAAGTGCTCTTTACCTTTATGGCGGGCTTCTATCTTTGTGCGGTATACCTTAGGACGCGCAATATTTGGGTCTGCATTATCATTCATTTCTTGGAAGACTTTTTTACGGGCTTCTGGGCGCTGGTGTCAACCTCTGCCGCAATCGCGCAAACAATCGACGGTACGATTGCCGGCATGCTTTTGCTCGTTGCCGTCCACACGGTCTACGTACTGTTCGGCGTACTCATGCTGAAAAGCAAAAAGTGGCAATATCAGCCACTTTTCAAAAATCAAGAAACAAAAGATTTTTAATCACAGTTCCAAAAACTCGTTAAACAAGATTGTTCCAATGCTTATCTTTCTCACTCATGATAATCGGCGTACCGTCCGTTAAGGTATAGCCCGCGGGGTCAGCCATACCCGCATATTGCCCCAAAACGCCCCAATCGATGCCAATCGACGGATCGTTCCAAGCAATGCCGCCCTCATCATTCGGATGATAAAAATCCGTCACTTTATAGCAAAACGTAGCAATGTCGCTACGCACCAAAAAACCGTGCGCAAAACCCTCGCTGATATAAAACTGCTTGTGGTTTTCTTCCGAAAGTTCTACGCCGAACCACTTGCCGTACGTTTTGCTCCCCGCCCTGATATCCACGGCCACGTCAAACACGCTGCCGCGAATGACGCGTACGAGCTTGCCTTGCGGATATTGCTTTTGAAAATGCAATCCGCGCAAAACACCCTTCGTACTCATAGATTGGTTATCCTGCACAAAGTCCATCGTAAGCCCCGCTTCCGCCATATCCCGCTTATTATACGTTTCCGTAAAATAGCCGCGACTATCACCGTAAACGGCAGGCTCGACGATATACAACCCTTCTATGCCGCCGACGTTCTTTTGTACTTTAATTTGCCCCATTGTATTTGATTTCCTCCAAGTATCGGTTGAGCGCATCTTGCCACGGCGGCAACGGCGCAAAGCCGTTTACCGCAAGCTTACTTTTGTCAAGTCTGGAATTGAGCGGACGTTTTGCCTGTTGCGGAACCATTTTGAGATACTCTTGCGTCGTTACGGGAATCACCTTGATGCTCTTATTTGCCTGCTTGAAAATTTCACACGCAAATTCATAGCAGCTGCAATATCATTCGTACTTCGAATGATACCCGCCGTACTTAT
>JAIEBL010000047.1 GCA_029069015.1 Clostridiales bacterium | reverse complement strand
CTACCAAGCCTTGTCTGCGGACTTTGCCTTGTCTAAATACGCTTTTTGCTTGCCCAAAACTGCTTCGCACCCCACAGCGAGGAAATTTCGAGGGATTTGTGACGAAAGTGACGAAAGTCGTAGCAAGGGCTACGGCTAAGGAGCTTCCGCCGAAAAGCGCCGAAATTAACCGCTGTGGGGCGGGTTCAGTTGGAGTACCGCTCCGCTATAAAAGCCGCAACCCTTTGGGGTAGTGGTTTTTTGCTATGCCGTCGGAAACTTTGACGAGCCCGAGCGTGATGCCGCACACGCGCAAGATGCGAAAGCCGCGCGCCGCCGATAGCGGGATTGCTTCGCCGCGAAGGTATGCCGAAAGCTGCGGGTCGGCGGGCGAAAAATCGGGCGAATCTATGAGTGCGTCCGCCTTTGCTGCCGTTGCAAAATGGTGGTGGGGCAGCAGCACGCTGCCGCTCTCCTCGCAAAGCCGCACGCCGCGCCGAAGCGCGGGAAATACACCGAAAGGATAGAGGGGCGGAAGCAGTTCGTACCCCGCGCCGAGTTCGATGATCGTGCCGTCAAAGCTTTCGTTCGTGATGGGTTTCAGAAGTTCGAGCACGCGTTTTTTCTTGGGTGACGTGGGAAGCGCCGTGTCTTTTCCGTGTGCCGTATCCTTGCCCGTTTTTTGCAACAGGCAGGCAAAGTGCCCTTCGCCGCCGCCGTCTTGCGGGAAGAAGCGAACTGCCTCGGGTATCCCGAAGCCTTCACGCGCGTGCGGGAAGCGTACGGCGGGCATGAGCGGCGTATAGCCGCGCGCCATGAGCCGCAGCACTTGTTCTTCGTTTTCGGCGCGGTTAAAGGTGCAGGTGGAAAAGAGCAGAATGCCGCCGCTTTTGAGAGCGGCGTCGCAGCTGTCTAAAATTTTCTCGGCGCGGTTTACGCATGCGCGGACGTTTTCCTCGCTCCACTCTTCGGCGGCGGCAGAGGACTTTCGCATCATGCCCTCGCCCGAGCAAGGAACGTCGGCGATCACGGCGTCGAACCGTGCGCCCTGTTTTGCGATCGCGTCGGGGCGAAGGCTCGTGACGGTCACGTTCCGAAGCCCCAACCGCTCCACGTTCTGCAACAGCGGTTTGGTGCGCGAGAACACCGTTTCGTTCGCCATGAAGAAGCAGTCGGGACGCGCGGACGCGACGCCCGTCACTTTTCCGCCGGGGGCGGCGCACATATCGAGCACGGCGGCGCCTCGCGGGAGTAGCGGCGGCAGCATGGACGCGACGGCTGCCGCAGCGGGTTCCTGCACGTAGTACGCCCCCGCGGCGTGCAACGGGCACTTCCCCGGGGACGCGTCTTGCGGCAAGAAGGGGAAGTCGCCCAGCTCGCTACGAATTGCATCGTCGGGTACGCGCTTTTGCGGATTGACCCGCGCAAACCGTTTGGGCGGTTCTAGCAAGGCTTGCAAGTACGCTTCGTAGTCGCTCGGTTCAAGCAACGCGCGCATAGAAGTTAAAAAGTCGGGATTTAAATCAAACATAGATACAGTATAACACGTTTCTTTACTACGGTCAACGCTTGACAACCTTGGGGTTGTGGCTTATAATTGCATTGCTTAGGATTGAAAAAGAAAACGCTTGTCGAGGACAAAAGAAAGGAAAGCGCAAAACAGCAGCTATCCGAGCATTAAAAGGAAATGAGTTATAGATTTTTACTTGATTTAGCGATCATACTGCTGGGCACGAAATTGCTCGGTTTACTGATGAAAAAGCTCGGGCTGCCGCAGGTCGTGGGCGCGTTGCTCGCGGGTATCCTGGTCGGTCCGGCGATCTGGTCGCCGCTCACGCACGGGAAGTTCATTCCCGTTTCGTACACCGACTTTTTAAAAGACATCGCCGAGCTCGGCGTCATTCTCATCATGTTTGAAGCGGGTCTCGAAACCGATCTTAAAGAATTAAAGAAATCGGGGTTAAAGGCAAGTCTGGTCGCGCTTTGCGGCGTGGTCGTGCCGCTGGCTTTGGGCTTTCTGATCGCCATACCGTTCTTCTCGCTCGCGTCGAAAGAGAACGTGCTCTCCTGCGTGTTCGTGGGCGTCATCATCACGGCAACGAGCGTTTCGATCACCGTGGCGACCTTACGCGAGCTCGGTAAGCTCAAAGGCAGAGTGGGCACTGTCATTCTCTCGGCGGCAATCATCGACGACGTCATCGGCATTATCATTCTGACGTTCGTCACGGGGCTGAAAAACCCCGGGGAAAGCAAACCGTATATGGTGCTCGTAAGGACCGCGCTGTTCTTTATAGCCGGTATCGGCGTGGGCGTGGGGCTCAACTTTCTGTTCCGCTTCCTTGCAAAGAAATGGCCGCACCGTCGCCGCGTCCCCATCTTCGGGCTCGTAGTCTGCTTTTTCTACGCGTTCTGCGCCGAGCACTTCTTCGGTATCGCCGATATCACGGGCGCGTATCTTGCGGGCATACTCCTTTCCAACCTCAAAGAAACAAACTATATCGAACGCAAAGTCGACGTCAGCTCGTATATGATTTTCTCGCCCGTGTTCTTTGCAAGCATCGGCATCAAGACCTCGTTCGAAGGGTTCAAGCCGAGCATTCTTTTGTTCTGCCTGCTGTTTGTGCTTGCGGGCCTCTTGGGTAAGATCATCGGTTGCGGCGGCGCCGCCAAGGTCTGCGGCTTTTCGTGGAAGGAATCGGCGCGCGTCGGCATCGGCATGATGGCACGCGGCGAAGTCGCGCTCATCGTCACGCAAAAGGGCATTGCGAGCGGACTGCTGCCCGACCTCTACCTTGCCGCCGTCATCGTGCTCGTCATCACCTCGTCGCTCCTTGCGCCCATCTTACTGAAACTTCTGTTCCGCGGCGACCCGCCTCTGCCGCTCGCCGAAACACCCGTAGGAAGCGGCGCGTTACCATTCGTCGCCGCAACGACGACTGCGCCACAGCAAGAAACGGAAAGCGGCAACGACTTCGCCCCCGAACAGCCAAGCGCAACCACGGGCGACGCACCTGCCGCAGAACGCCTAGGCATTACATAGTGACTATATGAAAAAACAACCGTAGTCTTTATCGGGCTACGGTTGTTTTGTTTTTTATTGGGGGGGCGGTTTTATGCGCCTGCGCCGTTTTTGTCCATGGCACTCAGCATGAACTGCGCGAGTTCGAACGAGGGGTCTTCTTTTAAGCAGCGTTTGAACTCTTCACGCGCGGCGGCGGTGTCCATAAGCCCCAAGAGGGTCAGTCCGCGGTAGTAGCGGAAATAGGTGTTCTGCGAAATCTGAATATACTCGTCGATGAGCGAGAGCGTGTCGCTAAGAAGGGCGGTGCGCTCTTTTTCGGTGTGGACGCCGATGAGGGACACGCGCGCCGCAATGTCCGTGAGTGCGACTTGCTCGTCGTCGGGGAAGACCGCCAAGAGCCGTTCGGCGCGGGTAAGCGCTTGGTCGAAATTACCGAGCGCCAAAAGCCGTTTGCACTCGCGCGTTTCGCGGGTCACGCCCTTTTCGTCGCGTTCGCTTGCGTACGCCTGATAGGGGGCGTACCAGTCGAGCACGGTTTGCGGATAGCCTTGCGCGCGAAGCTCGTCGCTTGCGGCGGGCACGTAGACGCTATACCGTGATTGTAGTACCGCTTCAAATACTTTTTCGTTCAGCAGTGCGGTCTTGATCTCGGCGTGCAGTTTGTCGTTGAGCGGCGCGCCCGAAAGGAGCACGTAAGGGTACATCTGATACCACATCGCTTTCAGCTCGTCGGATGCTTCGGGAAGCGTTACGAGGGTATGCACGAGCACGCAGAGGTCGAGCTTTTGCGGCTCGGGCGCAGAGAGCGCCGCGTACTTATCGAGCAGCGGATCGGGGTCGCTTGCAAAGCGCATATCGAACATGCAGCCGAAGCACACGAGACTGTACAGAACGTCGCGCTTGTTTTCCAGCGCGCTTTTATCCACGGCGGCGTAGGATGCGGCGAGTGCGAAGTCCACGCCTGCCTTTTCCACGTAGTCTGCCGATTCGTTGTCCACTTGGTTTGTCTGTTCTTGCTGTTCCATACAAGCAGTATACCAAAGAATGAAAAAAAAGGAAAGCAAAATCGTAAAGTTTGCCATACTAAGGGTAGCGGAGCGATACCCAGCCGAACACGGTTTTGGACGGCAAAAAGCGATTGATACGGCGTTAAAGCCCTTGCCAAGGCGTTCAGCCTTGCCTGCGGGCTTTGCCTTGTCT
>JAIEBL010000046.1 GCA_029069015.1 Clostridiales bacterium | reverse complement strand
GTATAGAATTTGCAATTCGGGCAGATATTTTACATAGTCCAAAATGGCGTTAAGCGCCGCAAAGTCTTCTTTTTCGCACGCAGCGATTTCCTCTTTCAGAGCAGCTATTCGCTCGCTCGCCCGTTCGTCTTGCGTATACGGGCAAATCGAAAACCCCGCTCCCACGAGTAGTCCCGAAGCTCGTACGGCATCCGCATTTCTGCATAGTACTGCGACCGTGCTACCCGTCCCCGACGGATAAAGCTCGGAATATGCAGGAAAATCAAACGACGGTACGTTGCTCGAGGCAGGCGCATACGCCGCAAGAAGCGTTACGTTCTTCCCCTCGCCGAGAAGCGAAAAGGCAAACGGCAACTTTTCGTAGGGTCGCAACTGTTTGATTTCCGATTCCGCCCGTTGTTTACGCGCACGGATTTCGGGGCGGCGCAACCCGATCGCTTCTATCTCATCGCATACCGCGCGGAGTTCATACTCTTTGGCGGCTACGTCGTAAAAATCATCGTACCCGACGAATCTGCGCCCCATGCTCTTTTTCGGGCGGGAAAACGCGCGCTCGGGAAGCGGCGCGGCTTTTCCTTTCCTGACGGCTTTGGCGTTTGCTTTCAGCGCTTCCGCATATTCGCCTACACACGCTTCCAGAATCGACAAGGCGTTCGCCGTCTTTGCCTGACGTACGAGCGCTTTATCGAGATGTGTCCGATCGACGGGCGCGGCAAATTCCGCCGACGCAGAGTCTGCAATCGGATGAAAGCACCCGCTCTTGAGAAGCGTATCGAATATTTTGTTTTTGTCCGTCTTCAAGCCCGCAAGCGTCAAACGGCTCATCTTCGCTATCGCCATGTGCCCTCTTTACAGTTTGCCTTTAAGCAGTTGTTCGCCCAGCCAGTCGCCCACGCCGCGCACGTTCCGCTCTGCGTTTTTGATCAGTTGCTGCGCGTCCGCTTGCGCTTGCTTATTCGCTGCCAAGGCGTCTTTTTCGACCTGCTTTTGTGCGTTCGCGGCAATCTCTTTTACCTGTTTTGCCGTCTCGGCGGCAAACTCCTTCCGCAGTTTTTCGCTCTCTGCGGCAGTGGAACGCACAATATCGGCGGCGGCTTTACGCCCCTCCGCCACGATAGACGCTGCTTTTTCTTCCGCAGCGGCAATTTCCTTTAAGACTTCTTCCATCATTTCTGCGCTTCCTCAATCGCCGAAATTTTATTTATGCGGCGAACGTGCCGTTCGTCACCCGAAAACGGTGTTTGCAAAAACGTACGCACGATTTCGAACGCCAACTCGTCGCCTATGACCCGCGCCCCGATGGCAAGCACGTTTGCGTCGTTGTGCAGACGCGTGAGCGACGCCGAAAGGGAATCGGCGCAATGCGCGCACCGAATGCCTTTGAACTTATTCGCTGCCATGCTCATGCCGATGCCCGTGCCGCAAATCAGGATCCCCTTCTCGCATTCGCCGCTCTGCACCGCTTGGCATACGGCAGCGGCGTAGTCGGGATAATCGACCGACGCTTTGCCGTCGCAACCGAAATCGCGGCAAGCAAAACCGAGCTTTGCCAAGTACGCCGTTATTTCGTTTTTGAGCCGCACCGCGGCGTGATCGCACGCAATTGCTATCATACGTATTCTCTTATACTCCTTAGACTTTCGGAAACCTCTTTAGCTCACAAACGTATATGTATAGTTAGTATAGCACATTTTTTGAAAATTTGCAAGAATCATTTCACTATTTTTCACGCAACCTATCCGTT
>JAIEBL010000045.1 GCA_029069015.1 Clostridiales bacterium | reverse complement strand
ATGTACGCCACGGCGTTCAACCGTTGGACCTCAAAGGCAATGGGTCCTAAGCGTGACGTAATCGGCGAGATCAAAACCGCGTGCGAAAAAAGCGGGCTCGTTTTCTGCGCGTCTTCCCACCGCGCCGAACACTACTTTTTTATGAATATGGGCAGGACGTTCGACAGCGACGTGAACGATGAAAAGTACGCCGACTTCTACGGTCCTGCGGTATACTGCAAGGCGTTCGATTCGAATACGCTTCATGCGACGACCGCCGACAGCCGCTCACTGCCGCCGACCGAAGACTACCTGCAAGACTGGCTCGTACGCACTTGCGAACTGATTGACAACTACCGCCCCAAGCTTTTGTACTTCGATTGGTGGATTCATAACGTCGCCTTTAAGTCGTACCTTAAAAAGCTTGCCGCCTACTATTATAACCGTGCGGAGGAGTGGGGCGAAGAGGTGAGTATCAACTATAAGCACGAAGCGTTTGCTCCTACCGTCGCCACGTTCGACGTCGAGCGCGGCGCTCTCCCCGGCATTTCGCCCATCCCCTGGCAGACGGATACCGCCATCGGCAAGCACTCTTGGGGCTACACCAAAACCAACGTTTTCAAAGGGGCGCGGCAGATCATCTGCGACCTAGTGGATATCGTCAGCAAAAACGGTATGCTGCTCCTCAATATCGGCCCGAAAGCGGACGGCACGATCACAGAAGAGGAAACCCGCGTTTTGCTGGGGCTTGGCGCGTGGCTGGATAAAAACGGCGAGGGCATTTACGGCACGACCTTTTACAAGACGTTCGGCGAAGGGGAAACAAATACGAGCGGCGGTTACTTTACCGATTACGACGAAACGCCTTTTACGGAACGCGATTTCCGCTTTACCTATAAAGACGGCTGCGTGTACGCCTTTTGGATGCGCCCGAAAGGGAAGTCTTGCGTTATTAAAACCTTTGCCCGCCGTCCTTCACACGATCTTGAAATCGAAAGTGTAACGCTTCTCGAAACGGGTGAATCGTTACCCTTTGAGCGCACCGAACAAGGCCTTACCATTCGTTTGCCCGAAGAACGCAAAGACGATTTGCCCGTCGGCGTCAAATTGAAGCTAGCCTGACGGGGGATAAGCTTTAACATTGGTTTGCCGCCCCTAAAAGCCTATAAATCAAAACAACGCAAGTATATTTGCTTGCGTTGTTTTTGACGTATTCTGTATGAATGCAACCCATCCCGTTAGATAATTGGAGGGTAGAGGGGATGCGCATTAGGCCGCTGTATTGTCTGCTATGCGAATGGTTTGTTCGATGAAATTAAAGAAATTACTGGATTCATCGAGCGAGTATTGCTTATAATCTATATATATCTCGGTATTTTTATAAGTAATGACAGCGTTATAGATTATCTGATTCGCCCAATCGTCAACAACAATTTTCTTATAGTAGCGGACGTTCAGACCGTTGACGGTCTCTGTCCCCGTGACTTCGGACAAAGATTTTCTGTCATGGAAGTCGCGATTTACATAAATTTCTAATACCATGCGCTCATAAGTGGTATCTTCATTGTTTAATTCTATGGTATAGTATAAAGTATCGTTTGATTCGGAGTCGTAAACTTTTTGGACAATTGGAGTGTAAATGTTTCCAAACTGAATCGATATATTTTGAATGTCTCCCCTGATGGAATCAAAGCTTTCAATTTCCGAAAAATTTTGATTTTCAATCAAATATCGTTTTTGAGGGGGCTTTGTAGGCGAAGGATGGAAAACCAATATGCTTATAATAATAATACAAGCGGCGGCTAGGGAAGAGCAAAGAGAGATCCAAAAAGTTTTCTTTTTGCGAGAATCCGGTTTTGCTTCTTTTGATGGTTCGCTCGTCGGCTTGCAGTTTTCTTCTACAGCTTTTTCGTACCATTCCCGGGTTTCTT
>JAIEBL010000044.1 GCA_029069015.1 Clostridiales bacterium | reverse complement strand
TTTCCTTGCAAAGCAAAGAAAACAGTCCCGTATCCTCGGTTGCCGTAATCGTCTTTTTCATTGCTTGTCTTTAAAATCTTTGTGGCAGCTTCCGCATGAGCCGCCCGAGCAATACGGGCACTTCCCTTTGCCGCGGATTTTCGCCACAAGCACCGCGATGCAGACAGCCGCAACCGCCGCCGCGAGCAGTATACCGATGACAAGTCCCTTATGTAGATAAAACAGTAACCCGATACCATAGAAGACAAGCGCCGCAACATAAGCCACGCCGATTTGCAGAAGCAGACTGAAAAACATCCACTTGATGCCGCATTCCTTTTTAATGGCAACCAGCGTTGCTACGCAAGGCACGTACAAAAGCGTAAACACCATAAACGCGAGCGCGGAAAGCGACGGGTGCGCACCCGTAAACACTGCCGCTACACCGCCGAAGCTGTCGATGCTCGAAATAACGACTTCCTTTGCCACTAAGCCGCTCATGAGCGAAGTCACGGCTTTCCAATTTCCGAAGCCGAGCGGTTTAAAGACAGGCGCTATAAAGCCGCTGAACAGTTCCAAAATACTCTTGGCGTCTTTCCCCACTGTATATCCCGCCGTAAAGGAAAAGTTGGAAAGCAGCCATACGATAACGTTGAGCGCAAACACGGTCGTGCCCACGCGGATCAAAAATACTTTGGTATTGTGCCAAATCAATTGCAGCACGCGCTCCGCGGTCGGGAAACGATACGGCGGCATTTCCATAATAAAGGAGAGCTTGCCGCTTTTCAAGGGCTTAATGCATTTTTCGAAAATCGCGGCAAGCAACAACGCAACCGCCGCACCCAATATATACATGCCGAAAATTATAAACGGCGAGCCCTTGGCAAAGAATGCCGCGGCAATCGTGGAATACACGGGAAGCCGCGCACTGCACGACATAAACGGCGTCAAGAGCACCGTCTTTTTGCGCATTACGGGGTCTTCTAACCCCCGCGCCGTCAGGACCGCCGTCGCCGAGCAGCCGAAGCCCATGAGCATAGTAAAGGCACTTCTACCCGAAAGTCCGATTTTGCGGAAAAAGCCGTCGGTCATAAACGCCACGCGGCTGATGTAGCCGCTGTCTTCCAAGAGCGCCAAAAAGAAGAACAGTAAAACGATCTGCGGCAAAAACACCAGAATGCCGCCCACCCCGTTGATAATACCGTCGCATAGTAGCCCCACGATCCATGCGGGACAGGACGCCTTCGTCAGGGCATTGCTGATGGGTGTATAGAGTAGCTTGTCGATTCCAAGCTCCAAAAGCCAAGTAAAGAACTTACCCAAAAGTCCGAACGTAACGATAAAAATCAACGCCATTACGAGCAGGAAAATAGGAAGCGCCAAATACTTATTCAGAACGATTCTATCTATCGGCGAAAAGCCGTGCAAAGAAAGCTCTTCGTTCTTCTTGTGCTTTTCGTGGTGACGGAAATGCTTATCCTTGCTCTTTTTGTCCGCAGGCGTTTTCAGTCTGTCGTCCGATTCGTATCCTTGGTGCGTTTCTTCCTCTACGGGCACGTTGTGCATCATATGCTCGTGCATTTCGTGGTGCTCGTCGGTAACGCTACGGCTTACCGCCCCTTCGGTTATGCGATCGATAAATGCATACCGTGCTTGCGCCACGCGTGCTTGCATATCGCCGAAACTTGCGAGCGCCTCTTTTTGCTCGGGCGTCAGCGCAAGCTGTTCGCATACGAACGCATCGTTTTCGAGTACTTTGATTGCCGCATAGCGAAGCGGCAGCTTTGCCGAAGCCGCGTTTTGCCCGATAATCGCGCTCACCTCTTTTACGGGCAACTTGTCCAGATAATCAAGCGCAACGGTGTTGTTGCCGTGCGACGCGATATAATCGAGGCTTACGTCCATCAGAAGATGAACGTCGCTGTGGTATTTTGCGCTCATCGGTACGATGGGCACTTTCAAGACCTTTTCTATATTACGATAATTGAGTACCTTACCCTGCTTTTGCAGTTCGTCCATCATATTGATGACCAAAACGACGGGCACGTCCAATTCGAGCAGTTGCAGCGTAAGGTAAAGATTGCGCGCAAGGTTATTTACCTCACACACGTTAATGATAAGATCGTTCGCCTTTTGCAGTATGTGATCGCGCGAAATCCCTTCTTCGGGGCTGTATATCGTAAGCGAATACAGTCCGGGCAGATCCACCATATTGACGGTATGGTGGTCGAACATGATTTTTTTACTGACTTCGGTGACGGTTACGCCGTGCCAGTTTCCCACGTGTTCCAAAGAATGCGTGATGCGGTTATACAGGCTCGTTTTGCCTACGTTGGGATTCCCCACCAATGCGACGTTGTATTCCATACTATCCCGCCGCCTTTATTTCGATCAACGACGCCGCGTCTTCGCGAAGCGCCACCATAAACCCGCGCAAGCCAACCAATACAGTACCGCCGAAAGGCGCAATGCCCGCCACATAGAGCGAGCATTCTGGGGTAAACCCCATATCGAGCAAACGGCGACGGGCGTTGCCTTCGCCGCGCACGTCGCTTACTTTGTAGACAGTATTGACTTTAGCATCCATCAGCGTCATATCCGCTATCAGTCTTCCCTATTCATTTTTTCGTCTTTGATAAACTCGGTAAGCTCGGTAACGTCGCGGAACTGCCGATACACCGAAGCAAACCGTATGTATGCGATCTGGTCGAGCTCCTTAAGACCTTTCATTACCATTTCGCCGATTTTACGCGTAGAGATTTCCTGCACGAGCGAATTGCCGAGTTGCTTTTCGATGGAAAGCACGAGCGCGTCGATATCGCCGATGGCAACGGGACGCTTCTCGCAAGACTTGATAATGCCGTTCTTTATTTTAGACGCATCAAACTGTTGGCGCGTACCGTCGTTCTTTACGACCAAGATGTGCGTCGTTTCGATCATCTCGTACGTTGTGAAGCGTTTGCCGCATTTGAGACATTCCCTGCGCCTGCGAATGGAATTACCCTCGTCGGCAGGACGGGAATCGAGCACTTTGCTTTCGGTATACCCACAATAAATGCACTTCATGCCTGTTATCTCCGCTCAAAAGATTCTATGCACTCAGTATACACCATTATGCGATGATTTGCAATCGATTTTTAGCAGTTGGTTTGCGACCAGCGGTACGCGCAATCGAAAAGCATGCATTTTTCGCAGCGAAAATCGCACCCGGGCGGTGGCGGCGGCGGGCACTTCTCTTTGCTCGGCTTGCAAGAATCTTGGGGCGGCTTACAGTTCTCTTGAGG
>JAIEBL010000043.1 GCA_029069015.1 Clostridiales bacterium | reverse complement strand
GTATTTCACTGCTTCACCTGTTCGAGAACGTAGCACTCGATTTCGTCGTTTTCCATAATATCCGAATACGTATCTACGTTGATACCGCATTCGTGTTCGATACCGACTTCCTTAACGTCTTCTTTGAACCGTTTGAGATTGGTAATCGTACCTTCGCATATCACGCTATTACCGCGGTATACACGTACCTTGCCGCCGCGAACGATTTTGCCGCTGAGCACGTACGATCCCGCTATTGCGCCGACGCCCGTAATTTTGAATACACTGCGTACTTGCGCGCGACCGAGAATAACTTCGTTGTATTTGGGCGCTTCCAAGCCTAAGATAGCGCGTTCGATATCGTCGATGCATTCGTAAATTACGCGGTAAAGACGAATATCGATGCCTTGCTTTTCGGCGAGCGACTTGCTTTCGTTATCGGGTCGTACGTTAAAGCCGATAATAATTGCTTTGGATACCTCTGCAAGCATAAGGTCGGAATTGTTGATTGCGCCTACACCGCCGTGTACAACGTTGAGCTTGACTTCGTCGCTACCCAGTTTGGCAAGCGAGGTTTTGAGCGCTTCTACCGAACCTTGCACGTCCGCTTTGATAATGACGTTGAGCTCTTTCTTTTCGCCTTCGCTGATCTTGTTGAATACGTCGTCCAGCGTCACTTTCGTGCCTTGATTTGCCTGCTCGTTCTTAATTTTGGCAATACGTTCCGCAACGACTTGCCGCGCCATTTTTTCGTCGGACACGACGAACATGCTTTCGCCAGCATTGGGAACTTCCGAGAAGCCGAGCACCGACACGGGCATGGACGGAGGCGCTTCTTTTACGAGTCTTCCCTTATCGTCCGCCATCGCACGCACTTTGCCGCTTACGCAACCGGATACCACGTAGTCGCCTACGCGCAATGTACCGTTTTGCACGATGACGTTGGCAATCGGTCCTTTGCCTTTATCGAGTTTTGTTTCGATAATGGCAGCACGCGCGCTACGGTTCGGATTGGCACGGTAGTTGTGGTACTCTGCCAAAAACAGCACGGATTCCAAAAGCTTTTCAATGCCTTCGCCCGTCTTTGCGGAAATGGGTACCATCATCGTATCACCGCCCCATTCTTCGCAAACAAGACCGTATTCGGTGAGGGCTTCTTTGATTTTTTGCGGATTCGCGCCCGCTTTATCAATTTTGTTGATGGCTACGAGAACAGGCACTTGCGCGGCTTTGGCATGGTTGATTGCCTCAATCGTTTGCGGCATCACACCGTCGTCGGCGGCAACCACCAAAATTGCAAGGTCGGTAACGCGTGCGCCGCGTGCGCGCATTTCGGTAAACGCTTCGTGACCGGGGGTATCGAGGAAAGTAATCTTTTCACCCTTGCACGTTACGGAATATGCGCCGATATGCTGCGTAATACCACCCGCTTCTCCCGATGCCACGGTCGTTTTGCGAATAGCATCCAAAAGCGAAGTTTTGCCGTGGTCTACGTGTCCCATAACGGTGATAATCGGCGGTCGTTTCACAAGATCGTTCTCATCGTCTTGTTCTTCATATGCCGCTTCCAACTGCTCTTCTTTGGTTTGTTCGAGCTTGAGCTCCAACTCCACGCCCAGCTCGTTTGCCACAAGCTCCATAGTCGGAAAGTCGATTACGTCGTTGATACTCGTCATAATGCCGAGCACCATGAGTTGCTTGATGATTTCCTGTGCGGTCTTACCGATTTTTTCGCTCAAAATTTTAACCGTAAGGTTTTCGGTGGTAATAACCGCCTTTTCGATTTTGGTCGGCGTAAATACGGGCTGTTCCTTGGGCTTACGGTTCTTTAATTTACGCGTCCCCATACGCTC
>JAIEBL010000042.1 GCA_029069015.1 Clostridiales bacterium | reverse complement strand
CAAAATGCTCTCTGCCTTTTCCGCCCGCTCGATTTCGCGCAACAGTTCCCCTACGGCAACGTCGTTTTTGAGCGGAAGCAGAAGCCGAACGGCAGAAGCGCGCTCGTCCGTTTTCAGCGTGGCGTAAATAGTCCGCACATAGTCGTATACTTCGGTTTTGTAGCCGCGGAGAATGCCGCGCAGCGCCGTTTTGCGCACACCGCGCCCGAATACGGCCGACTTCAAAAGCTCGTCGAGCGTACGGTCACGGTCCACTTCGAGCAAAATATCCGCATGGCGGAAATCGGGATCGTACTTGCAAAAACACGCCCATGCGCGTGCATAGGATTCATACCCAAACCACTTTAAATAGGACGTAGCCGCCGCACGCCAAAAACTGAGAACGCTCGTTTTGTCGGCCCGCAGCGCAGCGATCGCCACAACGGCAGTCTCTTCTTCCTTCATGCCGCACTTTTTTGCTTGGTCGGCAAACAGATAGAAGTACCGCCCTTCGAGCGATACGTCTTCCCCTTTAAACGCCAGCGGCTCGGCGTTTGCATGCCGCGCGTTGAGATTGGCACAGGCAAAAAGCGCATAAAGCTGCTCGAACCGTTTTTCTTTGATAAGGAACGCCAAAAGAGCCTTTTTTTCGGCAATCGGGGTCTGCGGCAAAAAGAAAATCCGCCCCGTTGCTTCCACGGGCGCATTCTCATTTGTTAACGCTTCGATCATGCGGTTTGCCATAAATTTTAGTATAGCATAAAAACGCAAAAAGTCAAAGCCTTTTGCGTCGCACCCCCGAAAATATTTTCAAAACGCGCTACGCCCCGCGCATCACCTGCTACCCCGTCTAATCGTAGATGGTCGGCGGAAGCTGACTGAGCGGCATTTGCGGCGCGTACCGCACGAGGCACGCTTCGAGCGCCGTCTCATTCAACGTACCCACCTCTTCCAACCGCTCGTTGACGACAATGAATTTTTGGTAGTAATTGCCGTTAAGCATTTTGGAAAGCGCATAGAGCGATATGCTTTCGAGCACCATCGTTTCGCGCACGGGGAGTCCGTGTTTCAGTTTTTCGGTTCGGAAAGCCATACTGTACAGCCTTTGATAGCGTGAAGTTTTGTCCGGAAAGAGCGTGCCGGAGAGCACGAAAATCGCCATAAGCGCAAAGGTAAAGTTCACGCCGTGAAAAACAGAGAGCGCAAACAGTGTCAAAAAAACCGCGCAAAACACGTAGCCCAATAGCCGCACGACCTTATAGGCGCGCTCGCGGGGTACTCTGCAAGACATAACAGCCAAAAATACGCGTCCGCCGTCTAGGGG
>JAIEBL010000041.1 GCA_029069015.1 Clostridiales bacterium | reverse complement strand
AAAGTCAAAGTCTCGTGCCTTACCGCTTGGCGACACCCCTATATGAACCGAACTTGTCCGCATATAAAAGCGCACAAATATCGGTGATTGTTGAAATGGGGTGAGTAAAGAGATTCGAACTCTTGGCCTCCAGAGCCACAATCTGGCGCTCTAACCAGCTGAGCTATACCCACCACATCAGTGCGTGCACTGCGCGCAAAAAAGAACGTGCCTGCGGCGCATAGGTATTCGTTGGCGCGCCTAAAGGGATTCGAACCCCTGACCCACGCCTTAGAAGGGCGTTGCTCTATCCAACTGAGCTACAGGCGCATAGAAGAACGTAACACAAGGCATACGCCCCATTCCCTATTCTTTTCCGAACGTAAAAAGAATTTGGAGCGGGTGATGGGAATCGGACCCACGCAGCCAGCTTGGAAGGCTGGAACTCTACCATTGAGCTACACCCGCGCAACCTGTACCGTAACCGATTGCTATAAGCCGCAATGCTTAAAAAGTATACAGCACCGTAAAAAATTTGTCAACTGTTTGACCGTTCATACGTAAAGAATTTTTGCGCCGAAGCTACCGTTTGTACCTTCCACGACGGCGTAGCTCGCTCTGCTTCCCTTCCCGCTCGCCGAACCGGGATTAATCGTTACGACCCCGTTTATCTCACGAATGAGCGCTCGATGCGTGTGCCCGTACAGTACGTATGCGCAATCGTTTTGTGCCGCATATGCGGCAAGCGACAAAAGACTGCTTTTGACGCCGTGCGCGTTTCCGTGCGTCACCAAAATCGAACACCCGCCTGCCGTGATAACTTCCTGCGAAGGAAGCGGACAAAAAAGATCGCAATTTCCGCAAACCGCTATCGTAGGCACGGTGATTTCATCCTGCACGCGGCATAAGTCACGGTAGCCGTCTCCCAAAAAAACGAAATAATCACTGCTGTTGATTTCCGCCAAAGCGCTGCGGATGGCCCCTACGTTGCCGTGCGTATCCGAAAATACGGTCAGTTTTACGTTCCTACTCATAGCGTCTGATTCTTTAAAAGAGCTTCGAGGGCCAGTAGTGCCCGCGCGCGGTGGCTGACCGCGTTCTTTTCTTCCGCCGTCGCAATGCCGAACGGCTTGCCGATTTCGGTGCAATAAAACAGCGGGTCATAGCCGAAACCGTTATTGCCTTCGGGCGCGTACAAAATTTTTCCCTCGACTTTCCCTGTCGCTACCCACTCGCCTTTTGCGCTCACAAGCGCCACCGCGCTTACGAACCGCGCCGTGCGGTTTTCTACGCCCGCAAGATTTTTCAGTAACAGCGCGTTGTTCTCGCCTTCACGACCGTGTTCCCCCGCATAGCGCGCCGAATATACCCCGGGCGCACCGCCGAGCGCATCCACGCAAAGCCCGCTGTCATCGCTGAGCGCCGCCAAGCCCGTTTGCTCGTAGACGTATCGCGCCTTGATGCGCGCATTTTCTTCAAAGGTCGTACCCGTTTCTTCGACATCTGCCGTAATACCGATTTCTTCCATCGGCACGATTTCGTACAGTCCTTGCAGTATCTGCCGTACCTCGGCAATTTTACCCTTATTCTTGCTTGCTACGATCAGTTTTTCCATATGCACATTATACCACAAACGTATAGAAAAAAGCAAGCCGAATCCGACTTGCTTTTTCGTTTACGCCGCAGGCGATTTTACAGCAAGATGCAAATGATGCCGCCCTTGCCTTCGTTTACGATGCGCGACAGCGTTTTACGCATTTTCTTTTGCGTTTCGTCGGGCATGGACGTAATCTTCGTTGCCATACCTTCTTGCACGAGTTCGTGCAACGATTTACCGAAAAGCTTCGTTTCCCAAATGCCCTTGGGGTCGTTTT
>JAIEBL010000407.1 GCA_029069015.1 Clostridiales bacterium | reverse complement strand
GTCGTCGTCACTTTTATGGGAGCGCGCGCACGGGGTTCGGCAGATGGCTCGACCGCATGTTTCCCGACGCGTTTATGAAGAGGCGGTTTTGCGAATGGCGGTTTTTGCGGTGAGGTAAATGAGATAATTCCTTTACAAATCGCCGCGCGTTTGCTATACTAGACGCATGATCACGGTAATCGGAATAGGAACGGAAAAGGGCGAGCTGACCGAAAAAGCGGTCGCCGCCATCGAAAAAGCAAACGGCATTATTCTGCGTACGGCGCTATCCAAAGCGGGCAAGGAAATCGAAAAGCGGTTTGCGGGCAAAATAGCGCAGACGCTCGACGCGCTCTACGAGGAGAGCGGCGACTTCGAAGCGTTCAACGAAAAGGCGGCAGACCTGCTGAGCGGCAAAGCAAAGGGCGGCGATCTTCTGTATCTGACCGACGGCGACGGCTACGATGACGGCGTCGTGCGTGCGCTGCTGCAAAAAGGACAAGAGGTCACGATCCTTGCGGGTGTTTCGCCGCACTACGCTAAACAAGCAAGCGACGGGCGGTTCGAGGCGACGGCAACAGCGTTCGTGTCGCGCGCGCCGTACCTCGACGGGCGTACGGCGGTACATATCACCGAGCTCGATAACGCGTATTTAGCGGGCGACGTAAAGCTTTTACTTATGAAAGTGTACGGCGACGAAACGCCCGTTACGCTCGTTTTGAAGAATAAAAAAGTGGCGTGCAAGCTGTTCGAGATTGACCGCCAGAGCGGGTACGGCTACGACGCCGAGCTCTTTCTCGCGCAGAACGATACGTTCGTGAAGGGCAGATACACCTACGCCGACCTCGTGAAGATCGTGGCGCGTCTTTCCGCGCCCGCCGGCTGCCCGTGGGACAAAGTGCAGACGCACGAGAGCATTCGTAGCAACATGATCGAAGAAGCGTACGAAGCGGTGGACGCCATCGACAGAGGCGACCGCGACGGCATGATCGAAGAGTTCGGCGACGTGCTTTTGCAGTCCGTCTTTCAGGCGGACATGGCGCGGCGCGCGGGCGAGTTTGACGAAAGCGACGTGATATCCGCGCTCTGCGAAAAGCTTGTGTTCCGTCACCGTCATATTTTCGGGGAGAAGAAAGCCGCGAACGCTACCGAAGCGCTCAAAGTATGGGAGGAAGCCAAAGCGGACGAAAAGCGCGAGCATACGCTGACCGAAAAGGTAAACAGGCTGCCCGAAACTTTTCCCTCGCTTTTGTCGGCGCAGAAGATCGCGGGCAAGCTCGAAAAGGCGGGTGCGACTGCCGACTACGCGGCACGGTTTGCGGACGCCTTGAAAGCGGGCGACTACGGCGCGGCGCTGTACTATCTCGGTGCACAGATGCGCCAAGAGGGCTTGGACGCCGAAGTGGAACTCAACGGCTTTTTGCGCAAAGTAAAAAACAAGATTACGCAGTACGAACAGAGCGGCAAACTTGCCGACCTCTATAAAGAAGAATGAATATAGGCTCTGTGCGCATTGACGGGATCGCGACGCTTGCGCCCATGGCGGGGTACGGCGACATCGCGTTCCGTAGGCTTTGCCGCGACTACGGTGCGGCGCTCACCGTCACCGAAATGGTGTCGGTCAAAGGGCTTTTATACGGCAACGAAAAGACGGACCTGCTGTTGCGGCTTGCGCCAAACGAGACGCCGTCCTGCGTGCAGCTGTTCGGCTATGAACCCGAGGACTTTTATAAGGCGCTCGCGCTCGCTTGCCTTGCGCCCTTCGATATCATCGATATCAACATGGGATGTCCCGTGCCCAAGGTCACGCGGAACGGCGAAGGCAGTGCGCTCCTCTCGGATATGGGCAGAGCAGCGGATATCGTGCGCGCGTGCCGTGCGGCGGGAAAGAACCGACCCGTGACGGTAAAGATCCGTTTGGGGCGCACGAACGGTGAAATCGTGGCGCCTGACTTTGCGCGCAAAATGCAAGAAGCGGGTGCGGCGGCGATCACCTTTCTCTTATACACATATCCGAGCCCACGAGACATCTCAGGATATCGTATTCCGTGGTAGT
>JAIEBL010000406.1 GCA_029069015.1 Clostridiales bacterium | reverse complement strand
TCGTCACCGCTCGTATCCGGAAGCACGGCTTGCGAATCGCCCTGATAGAAGTAGTCGGTTTTATTGCCGTCCCCGTCTTTGGGTGCTAGCGGCTTAACCGTGATTTCGATTTGCGTCACGGTGATTTTGCCGTTGAAATCGCTCTTAAACAGATCGTAGCCGAAATCGTCTTCATACTGCGTATACACGATGTAATTGTAGGTAACGTCCGCGTTCGTCGGATCGAGCACCGTACCCGCCGTGATTTGTATGCCCCGCTTGGTCTTGACGCCCTCGGAAACGTTCCAGACGTCCGTCGTCCCTAGGATGCGGAACATATGACCGCTTGCCAAACCGTCGCGAAACGAAACCACTTCATAGTCGTCTGCGCCGTGTCGGATTTCGGTAAACGTGCCGTCGTACGTTCTTTCAAGGTCTGCGGGGCGCACGGCAAGCTCGCGCCGTTTGATTTCGAATGCACCCGTCTCACACGTAATATCGTAGTATTTATCCCGCTCGCCCAGCGTGCAGGTATCGAGCGACACGGCATACGCCGCCGCATCGGTAACGAGCTGCGCGTTCTCGACCTTCGTGCCGTTATAAAGCGTACCGCTCATACTGTACGTTAGCGTTACTCTTTCCGCATCGCCGGGAAGGAACGAACCCGATTTCACGTCGCGCGTAGCGTTAAACGTATATGCGTACACATTGCCGTCGTATACAACGGACGCGACGGCGGGGCGAATCGTCACTTTGCGCTTGGTGATGATAAGCTTGCCGCCCGTTTGGTAGGAAATAATATAGTTGTCGCTAACGAGCGCCGTGCCGCGATAAATATCGAACTTCGTTTCGTTCTCTATGCCCTCCCCGTTCGGTTCCGTGCCCGTTTCTGTGATTGTCCCCTCGATTGCGACAAGGGAATCGGTGCTTGCGAGCCCGTCGCCAATCGCGGACGGTTTGGTATGCGTGTCGCCGTCGTATTCCCACACGGATCCTTCGGGCGTGATCGTGATATTGCGCTTATCGATTCTGAGAGTGCCGGACGTACCGTACGATATGATATAGTTGTGCGTCACGTCCCGCTCGCCGTGCATGACTGCGAATTCCGTTTCATTGGCTACGGGCACAGGCGTGTAATCAATAACGGCAGTGATCGTCTCGGCGATCGCTTCGAGCGCATCGCCGTCTGCGAGACCGTCTCCGCCAACGCTCGCACGCGGTGCGGTCAGTTCCGTACCGTCGTAGTCCCGCGCGTCCGAGGCGGTGGCAAGGGTAATGCTACGCTGCAATATCGTAAAGTCAACTGTTTCAAATGTGATCTCGTAGTTGGGGTTGTTCTCGTCCGCGTATGCCGGATCATACCCGACCGCATAGAATCCTGCGTCGGTCACGCCGCCGTACGTCGTTACCACAGCGCCCGAAACAAGCGTTCCCGTATACATCGTGCGCAGGTCAAGCGTATCACTCCCGAATAGCGCACCGCTCAAAATCTCATAGCCCGCTACGGGGTTCACTGCGTTGCCGCCGTACAGCATACTGCTTGCCGAAAGCGTCGGCTTGATACGAAGAGTTGCCTGCGTGATCGTGAGCTTTCCGAAACCGTAAATGATTTGATAGTTGCTTCTGTCAGGGTTACCGAAAGCACCGTATGCGCCCTCGCCGATCACTTCGTATTTGTTTTCATTCTCGTATACGCCCGCGTCCGTCCTTTCAAACAGCGTTGTAAGGCGTAGTTCGTGCCCCGCAAGGAGTGCGCTTTGCCCGTCGGGGCGGTTGTCGATCGTGTATTCCTGCCAGGACTGCGCCGTACCGTTATAGGCAAGCGACTTCGTGCCCGTCCAGACCGTGATTTGACGCGGCTCTATAAGAAGCCGGCGGCTTTCGAGCGTGAACGCATAATTTTCGCACCAGTCTTCGCTCGGCATTACGATACTAATCGCATACGCGCCGCAGTTCGGCAGTTCCCCACCGTTTAGCCCGATGGTTGAAAATGCGGGGTCGTAGGCATCACCGTCGCCCCCTATAAAAGCGGCGAGCCAATCGGGTTTACCGTTCGTAAGGTGTTCGGCGGCGTAGCCGAGCGTGGCGAACGTACCGTCGAAAGTTTTTGAATATGCGTAGGAAATCGACGAGTACGATATGCCCTCGCCCGTAATAACGACCGTAAGGCACACGTTGCGCTTTTCGATCGTGAGCGTCCCGTATTCGTACGAAATATCGTAATTGTACGAAACGTCTTGCCCGTCAAGGCGCACGATACGGCAAGTATGCACGTTGTTGTTGCT
>JAIEBL010000405.1 GCA_029069015.1 Clostridiales bacterium | reverse complement strand
GTTACGCTAAGCGCAAAAAACCTTCTATCCGAGCCGTAAAAAGATAGACAAACCGTAGAAATAATGGTACAATGAGCGGTAGGGGCAAAATACCCCAAAAAAATTTTATCCAAAAGAGGTAAAACAAATGAAACTTGCGTACGGTGTGAAAGACAAACCGAAAGCGGGCAGACTCATCTTGTTCTCGCTGCAACAGTTGCTTGCTATCTTAGCTGCAACGATTGCGGTGCCCATGCTTGTCAGCCAAAATACGGGGGCAAATCTGTCTCACTCGGCGGCATTGTTCGGCGCGGGCGTAGGCACGATCGTGTACTTGCTCTTTACGAAGTTCAAGAGCCCCGTGTTCCTCGGCAGCTCGTTTGCGTTCATCGGCTCTATGTCGTCGGCGATCGCGGGTGCCGTGAGCATGACGATGGGCTACTTGGGACTTCTGATCGGCGCCTTGTTCGCAGGTCTCGTATACGTGATTATCGCGCTTATCGTTAAGTTCGCGGGCGTCAAGTGGATCGACAAAGTTATGCCCGCCGTGGTTATCGGACCTACCGTTGCCATCATCGGACTTTCGCTTGCGGGCAGTGCCATTCAACAGCTGACGGGCTATGCCCAAAATGCAGGCGGCTCCTTCGTTATGAACACGACCTCGCTTCTGAGCATTCTTTGCGGTCTTACCGCACTCGGCGTGACCATCGTATGCTCGGTGTACGGCAAAAAGATGATGAAGATGATCCCCTTCGTGATCGGTATCTTAGCGGGCTATGCGTTGGCGGCGATTTTTACGGGCATCGGACACGCGGCGAACGTGGAAGCGATGAAGATCATCGACTTTACGATCTTCAAGCAGCTGAGCTCGGGCAAAGCTTGGTATCCCGACTTTACGTTCGTGACGGCGTTTAAGGGTCACTACGGCAAAGGCATGGGCGCGTATCTCGGTACGGTCGCGCTTGCCTACATACCCGTGGCGTTCGTTGTGTTCGCCGAACACCTTGCCGACCATAAGAACATTTCCTCGATCATCGAAACCGACCTTCTGAAAGACCCCGGTCTTCACCGCACGCTTCTCGGCGACGGCGTAGGCAGCATCGCGGGCGCGTTCTTCGGCGGCGCTCCCAACACGACCTACGGTGAGTCGGTGGGCTGCGTGGCGATCTCGGGTAACGCGTCGGTGCTTACGATTTTGGTCACGGCGATCATGGCGATGGTATCGGCGTTCCTTGCACCGTTTACGCTCTTCCTTTCGTCCATCCCGTCCTGCGTCATGGGCGGCGTGTGCATTGCGCTCTACGGCTTTATCGCGGTATCCGGTCTTAAAATGATCCAAAAGGTCGACCTCGGCGAAAACCGCAACCTCTTCACCGTGTCGGTCATTCTGATCGCGGGCGTGGGCGGCCTTGCCCTCCAATTTGCGACGGGTGCGGGCAAGCCCCCGATCGTGCTTACGGAAGTTGCGTGCGCGCTTATCTTAGGTATCCTCACGAACCTTCTTCTCAATATCGGCAACAAGAATAAAGCGGAAGCGGTAGAAGCGGACGGCGCACAAGAGAACGAAGCGGTAGCAGCCGACGAAAACGCGACGGAAGAAAAAGCGGAAGCCGAGCAAGAAGCAGCGGCGACCGAAGAAGTGAAAGAATAACTCCGCTATCCCAAATACATAGGAGAACGAAATGAAAAACTATAAGAACGTGACGGTGCTCGATCATCCGCTCATCAAA
>JAIEBL010000404.1 GCA_029069015.1 Clostridiales bacterium | reverse complement strand
CGTCGCTAGCCGTAGTACTGAGACTACGGTGTCGCGCCTTTGCCTCGATATAGGACTAAAATCGGCGCGGCTCGGGCGCATAGCGTTTTTGCGGGGTGAAATTGCGAGGATAGACGCGCAAAGCCAAGCGAAATCGTACGCAGGGCGTACTATGAGCGCGGATTTGTGCGTATAGCCCGCAAGCGTCCCCGCAAAAATGGTTCTATTGGGGTCGCCTACCCGTAAAACGGACGCTTGCTTTTCGGCGTCCGTTTTGATAAACCATAAGGTAAAGAAAGATATGAACGAAGAAGAATCCGTAGAAAGCGTGCAGCCGCAAACGGAAGCCAAACAACCGCCCGAGGCGGTCGCGCAGGACGCGGCGACAACGGACGCAAGCGACGCGCAAGTCGCGCAAGAAGCAAAGCCGAAAAAGACCGGGCGCGTAAAGGCTTTTATCGAAAAGTATTTCGTCACGGCGTTTTCGGGCATGGCGCTCGGGCTTTTCTGCACGTTGATCGCAGGGACGATCGTGGGGCAGATCGGTACGCTCATCGGAACGAACAAAGTGGGCTTGGTCTTTACCTATATCGGTACGGCGGCAAAAACGGTGATGGGCGCAGGCATCGGTGCAGGCATCGCGCACGCATTCAAAACCAAAAAGCTCACTATGTTTACCGCCGTTGCGGCAGGGCTTATCGGCGCGAACATGACCAACATCTTTACGGCGAGCGGCATCAAGGTATGGGGGGCGACCCCGACCGCAGGTTTCGCGCTTGCCATCGGCGACCCCGTAGCGAGTTATATCGCCGTAGTTTTTGCCGTGCGTGTGACCTCGCTCTTCGAGGGCAAGACGCCCGTGGATATCATATTAGTGCCGCTTGCGGGGATTCTGACGGGTACGGTCGCGGCAATCGTTTTAGGTATTCCCTTCGGTATGTTGTTTTCTCTGCTTGGCAAAGCCGTCTCGAAAGCGGTACGCTGGGAACCGATATCGTTCGGCATTTTGGTGTCGGTCATCATGGGGTTGCTCTTAACGCTTCCTACGTCGAGCGCGGCGTTCGGCGTCATGCTCTTTAAGCCGCTCGTGGGAACGTCGCTCGAAGGTGCGGCGGCGCTTGCGGCGGCGGCAGCGTGCGCGGGTTGTTGCGCGCATATGATCGGCTTTGCCGTGGCGTCTTTTCGGGAAAACAAGTGGGGCGGACTTTTGAGCCAAGGCTTGGGAACGAGCATGTTGCAGATCCCCAACCTTGCGGGCAATCCACTGATCCTGATCCCTGCCGTAGCGGCGAGTGCGGTGGCAGGGCCGCTTACGAGCGCCGTCTTCAAACTGCAATGCGACTTTACGGGCAGCGGTATGGGCACGGCGGGACTCGTGGGCGTCATTCAGACGATCAGCGTGTCACACGGTGCGGGACTTTCGTGGCTACGTATTATCTTAGGCGTAGGACTATGTTACTTCATCGTGCCGGCAGTCGTAGCACTCCTCGTCAGCGAGCTTATGCGGCATTTTAAAAAGATCAAATACGGCGATATGCTATTGAAATAGCACGGGCGGAAAAGAGTATGCAAGAACAAACCCAAACCGAAGAAATCAAAAAGGAAGAGGAGAACGCATCCTCTTTTTCGGCATCCGTCGTATCGCCCGCCGTATCGGAGGGGAAAGAGGACAGGGCAAAGAAACGCGCTTCTCTCATTTACCGCGTGTCGATCATCTCGCTCGTCGTCAATTGCTTGCTTACGGTATTTAAGCTTTTTGCGGGCATTTTTGCGCACAGTATGGCGATGATCAGCGATGCCGTGCATTCGGCAAGCGACGTGTTTTCCACGTTTATCGTTATTCTCGGCGTGGCGATTGCAAGCAAGGCGTCGGACGAAAAACACCCCTACGGGCACGAACGCTTCGAGTGCGTGGCGGCCATCGTACTCGCCGTAGTACTCGGCGGGACGGGCGTCGCACTCGGTTACAGCGGCGTTAAGACGCTTATAAAGGGCAATTACGGCTCGATTGCCGTGCCCGGCACGCTCGCGCTCGTGGCGGCAGCCGTGAGCATCGTCGTCAAAGAAGGCATGTTTTGGGTCACGCACATCGCGGCGAAA
>JAIEBL010000403.1 GCA_029069015.1 Clostridiales bacterium | reverse complement strand
GGGGCAATACGGTTTGGATACCATAGTGATCGCGTTTATCGTGAATCTGCTTACGGCGGCAATTAAAATGCCCGTTAAAGCGCTTGCACGCAAAACGTCTAAAAGCGCGCAGATCACGAGATTTATTGTGTTTCTTCCCATACTTGTGGGATTTACCGTTTCGTTTTTATATTGCAAATGCTGGTTGAAAAATTATGTGTTCGGGAAGGACTTCGTTGCTTTGTGGCTTTCTTCGAGCAGTCTGAGTCTTACCTTTTATGCGATCTTTGAGAAAATGTTGCCCGTAAAAGCGAGTGCGCACGGGAACGAAACGGAACTGAGCCGAAAACTTCTTGATGAGATTGCTACTGCAACCAAGGTGCGGATACCGAAGCGCGAAAACAAAGAAAAGAACGTTTCCGAGGATGCGGCGGCGGAAAATGTGTCCGGTGTAGACCATATGGAAACGAAAACAATTATTCTCAGGGGAAACGGATATGCGGATACCGAAGCTGAAAAGTAAACCATACGCGGGTCGGCTCATCGTTTTTGAAGGAACGGACGGCGCGGGAAAGACCACGATGATTTCCATGACGGAAAAATGGTTGGGCGAAAAGATCGGGGCGGACAGCGTACTCACGGTCAAGCAACCCACGGATCTTTCGCGCAAAACCAAACTTTTTCAAAAGATGATGTATTGTTCGAATCACGATGATATCGACTATAGGGCTGTACAACTGCTGACAATGTCGGATCGGATTCAACACGGATTCGAAGTGATAGAGCCAGCGTTAAGATCGGGCAAAATGGTTATTTGCGATCGGTATATCTACACCTCGCTTGCCAACATGCTTGCCCGCGGATACACGCATGAAAAATGGTTTTACGAAGCCGCAAAATACATCTTGCAACCGAGCGTCGTTTTCTTAGCGTACGTGCCGCCTCAGCTTGCCATTGAACGGATATTGAGCCGCCCGAGTGAAAGCGACCGTCATTTGGACAAGCAGCTACTTGCCCGCGTTGCGACGCAGTTCAGACAAATGGCAAAAGCTGCCCGTTTTTACGTTCTGGACACTTCGTGTGACGCGGTGCAAACGTTTGAATCGGTAAAGAAAATTTGCGGTAAGGAGCGTATCGGGTTATGACGGAAGAGAGCTTGCGTTACGTCACGGAAATTCTCAAAGGACATCAATCTAGTACGGAGGCGGATTGGTATGAAGTATCCGGTTTTCTGGTTTGCCATAAAATCGCCGGCTTGTTTTATCACCGTGCCCAAACCGCAATGGTAAGCTTACCCGGGAAAGCAGAGTGGAATCTGCGCGAAGTGTTTTGTAAGCAGCAACGTCGAGCGGAATTTATGCGTTTGCAAATAAAAGAAATTTCCGATGCGCTTCTACGCGCAAATGCGGAGCACGCATTTTTAAAGGGCAGCGTAATGTGTAACGTACCGTTTGCCAATCGGCTTTTGTATATTGACGGGGAGAGGACTTCCAACGATATAGACCTATTGGTGAAACCGACAGGGATCACCGCCGTCAGTAATGTGTTGAAGGACATGGGATTCGTGCAAGGCAGATACGACGCCAAGGAAAAGAAGATTATCCCTTTTTCTCGTGCGGAAATTTTAATGCGCAGAATGAACCGCGGCGAGGTCGCTCCGTTTGTTCGGCAGACGGAGAATGCTGAAATTCCTTTTACGGAAGTCGACCTCAATTTTTCGTTGGGCAATACGCCCAACGCGGATGAAGAATTGCTGTGCGATATGATCGATTCGTCTACCGTGCAAAGCGGAAAAGTGCCTATGAAAACGCTCGTGCCCGAACTGTTTTTCCTTCATCTCGTTATGCACCAATATAAAGAAAGCTGTCTGCATTTCATGGTTGCACGCAATAAGGATTTGGAACTGTATAAGTTGGCGGACATGTATTACCTAATCGCTACTCATGCGTTCAATCAGACCGCCGTTCAAACGTTCGTGCGCAAATATCGTTTGGAAGAGCCGTTTGGTGCGGTGTTGCATCAAGTGGGCGAAATTTTCGACGACGACGAAATCCGTCTATGGGCAAAAGAATATATCTGCCATCAGCCGCAGGTTATCGACTACGATACACGGAAAAGATACGTTTGGACGGCGTCCGTGCGTGAAAGGGTCAAGGCATTTTCGACGGAGTGCTATCTCAAAGAAGCGGTTTTGCATGCTGAATAAAAGCGATTTGGCAAATGCGCTCGGACTTTCGTGCGTAGAAAAATATTTCCTGGCATGGCTCGGCGGGCGGACGGACGTAACAAGACTTTACGGAAGCGCATTCGTCGGCATTATGCAGGTTTTGGACGACTTTGCGCACGGCGCTCTGTATCAGAACTATTGCTATTTGCCGCGGTTGCAAGACGTTGCGGAAGACTATGGAATCGTAGAACACGAATACCGTTCTTGCGATAAGGACGAAGCGAAAGCCATCATACGGGCGCAAGCGAAGAACGAGCTATATTTAGTGCGCGTGAACGCGGAATTTTTTACGGGGTTTCGGCGGACTGCGTGGCGCGAAGATCATTATATCTGCATCGATGAGAATTTGCAGTGGGTAAACGAATACCCCCTAAGTGAGGGCGTCTTTACGGAAGAAGCGTTCGACAGGGGATACGGCGGCGCCGTGCTCCTTTATGCCGAGAAAGACCTCGCGGCAAAAACGGACGATCATGCAACGAGCGGCTTAATGCATCAGGATTTTACACGGAAGGCTATCCCGCATGATTCGGGGGCGCTCGAATCGGCGGTCGGGGTCTTGCGCGTAACACGAAAAAGACTGGAAAAGTTTTTTTGCGAAACCGCCGCGGTGGAATGGTTGTTGCATGAAGAAAATGTGAAATTAGACAAGCTGTATTTCAACCTGCGGTTGGCGCAGACAAAGGGCAGGGCGTTTTCGGACACCGCAAACGAAGAGATAGACGCTCTCATACAAATCGAAAAACAAATAGCGGAGGTCATAAAGAATGAAAAGAAATCTGGGGCATGAAATCGTACAGATCGCAAGAGATGCAGTCGGTGTGGAATTGTCAGTGAACGAAAGTCTGAAAGAAAGCGGACTGGACAGTTTATCGCTTGTGTCCGTCATCGCTTTGATAGAAGAAAAGTACGGGATTGTTTTTTCCGATGATGATTTGGACCCCGCTGCTTTAACCGAGCTTTCCGATTTGGTTCGCATAACGGAGCGGCATTTATGAGATTGTGGGAATATCTGGCGGGCAAAATGCATCCGTTTGCCGACCGAGTGGCGTTTGCGAACGGGCATATCACGTACGCCGATTTGTTGCAGTGGGGACGTACGGCAAAAGAGAACAGACGGCCGAGGGTGTGCGAAGGTCAAACCCGTGAAGCGCAGGCGATTGCCATCCTTCGTTGCATTGCCGAGGGCGACGTCGCAGTGCCCGTATCGGCGGAGTATGGTAGCAAACACAGCGGACGCGTAAAAACGGCAGTACATATAACGCAGGAAAATATGCAAGACCTCGCGTTCGTCATGTTTACGAGCGGGACGACGGGAACGCCCAAAGGCGTTATGCTGACCGATACGAACGTCATAGAAAATCTGGCGTACATATCCGAGTATTTTCGCGTATCCGAGTTCCGCACCATCTGTATAGCGCGCCCGTTGATGCATGTGGCTGTGATCACGGGTGAGCTGTTGTACGCGCTTTGCAACGGACTGACGGTGTATTTTTACGAAGAGCCGTTCATGCCGCAGCGCGTGCTATCGTATTTTGCCGAGCACGGCATAGAAGTGTTTTGCGCCACGCCCACGCTGTACCGCACGCTCGCCAAAGCGCGGGGGACGCGTGACTTCCCCGTAAGGGCGGGCGTGTTAAGCGGCGAGATTTTGAGCGAAGCGGTAGGGCGGGAGATTGCCGACGCATTCCCGCAAACCGAATTTTACAACGTGTACGGACTGACCGAGCATAGCCCGCGCGTCACGGCGCTGACGCCGGATCAGTTCCGTTTGCGCCCGAACAGCATCGGCAAGCCGATCGGCAACGTTCGGATAACAATTGCGGATGGCGAGCTTTTGGTGCGCTCCCCGTGCGTCATGAAAGGGTATTACGGTGACAGACAAAAAACGGCGCAGAAGATATGCGACGGTTGGCTGCACACGGGCGACGCGGCGCACGTCGACGAAGAAGGGTATCTATACATAGACGGCAGAAAGGACAATATGCTGATTCGGTGCGGATTGAACATCTATCCCGAAGAAATCGAGCGCACGGCAAAGGAGTGCCCACAGGTGACCGATTGTGTGGCGTACGGCATGCCGACGGAGCAGGGGACGCTTATTTGCCTGAACTATACGGGTGCAGTTACGCCCGCGGAGTTACGGAAGTTTTTGGCGGCGAACGGTAACCTGAGCGCCATACCCGACCGAATCGGGAAAGTGGCGCAATTGGCGCGTACGCCGAGCGGAAAGATCCAACGTAAATGAAAGACAAGATTATAGAAATCGTGCGCGGCGCGTGTGCGCTACCGGAACAGGTAGAAGAAAACACCGCGCTCAAATCGCTCAGCCTCGACAGCTTGTCGTTCGTCGAAATGCTGGTAGAGCTCGAAAACGCGTTCGGCATAGAGTTCGATATCGACGCGTTCGACGCGCTCTATAACGGCACGGCTGGCGACATCGTGGTCGCGGTTAAGGAGAAAACGAATGGCTGAAAAGAGATTGACGGGCGTAGAGCCCTTTAACGACTTTGTGTTCCGAAGTTGCTATTACCACCAGCTTGTCGCGGGGCTGACAAGCTTAGGCGTGGAAAAAGACGGCATACTTCTGAATTGGTTCATCTTCATGCACGACGATTTCGTGACGGAAGGCAGGGAGTTTTTCACTGACCGCGCCCTGCAAAAGGCGCTCGGCTACCGCGTAAAAAAGTGCAATATCAACCGCAAAAAACTCTTGCGTAGCATAGACGACGGCAAGCCCGTCATCGTGGGCGTAGACAGCTACTACTTGGAGAGCCGCCCCGAGACCTATCAGAAGTGCCATAGCCTGCACTTTATATTGGCGTACGGCTACAACGAGGAGCAGGATACGATCGACGCCGTAGACCACAGCTACCGCAACGGCATGTACGTGCAAAAAAGCCTGTCGATGCAAAACGTGCTGTACGCCAGCCGAATGCAGCATCAGGGCGTCAATAAAAGCAGGTATGCGTGCCGAATCTTACAAAAAGCGCAAAAAGACGAAAGCAAGCCGCTTTTGATATGGCGGCATATTCCTTTGAGCGATCTTGAAAAAAGCCGCGCGTTTTCGGTCAAAAACCTCGCAGAGCTCAAACGCCTGTTTGCGCACGATACGGCTGTCTTGGCAGAAAAGTCGGTTGCAATCGAGCGGTACTGCAAGGAAATGAAAGACTTTTATTTCACGCTGAGCAAAACCGCACCGTTTGCCGCGCCCGAGTTTTCGGCGGCGGTCGTAGGTCTCATCGGCGCGTATAATACGCTCGTGTCGCTGTTTTGGAAAATGCACACGAAAAACAACTTTGTAAATACGGGCGAAGCGCTGGAAAAAATCTTGAGGCGCATTGACGAACTGGGCCGTCTGGAAGAAAAAGTCTACACGCGAATGCGGGAGGTGTGTTTATGCGCACGTACCGAAAAATAGATTTGTCCGCCGCGTGCAATCACAAAATCGTATACGAAAACGTCGCCGCCGTGACCGACGAGATCGGGCTGGACGGAGAATATAT
>JAIEBL010000402.1 GCA_029069015.1 Clostridiales bacterium | reverse complement strand
ATCATTAACGGAAGTCTGATTCAAGTGCTTTTCACTACTCTTGTTGGTTGCGTATTCGGGTATTGCAAATATTTTATAAAAGACTGCTCGCTGTTGTCGGTCATCATTGGACACGGGCTATATGATTTTTCCATAGTGCTTTTGACTTGCTTTATGCTATGATAGGAGTGAAAAAGCTTGCTTGCAAGGGCTTTTTCACGACGTATTGCAGCGTACGGCTCTTATTTGCGTTTCGCAAATAAGATTGCGACAGCAAAACAAAAACGCAGTTTTTGTATGCCGTATTACGTTATAATTTCAATGCTATATTTCAATTTAGGGTATAACGAATATGGAAACGTACAAATACATAAGGGCAAAGGGCATAAAGTGATAATTTTACGGAATTTCGAGCGTTCGGATGCGCAGCAACTGCAAAAGCATGCATATGGCGATATGTCGCAAGAAGATTTGCAGGCGCTGATCGAAACTTGGAATAAAAAAGAATATAAAGAAAATTATTTCGAGATGTATGCCATAGAAGAAAATGGTAGCATTCTCGGACAAGCGTCGCTATACGGGCGGTCCGAGCATATTGTAAGTTGCGGTCTCGAATTATATCCTGCATATCGCGGAAAGGGCTATGCAACGCAAGCATACCGTCAGTTACTAACGCTAGCCGAACAAAAAGGGTATACGATAGCCATTGCGCAGGTTCGGGCAGATAACGCCGCAAGTATTGTCTTAAACAAAAAAATGGGTTTTGAAGCAGAAGATTACACCTACATAAACAAAAAAGGCGATGCGATTTATTACTTTATTAAAACTTTGTAAGAACAAATAATATCAAAAGCGTCAGACATTCTTAAAGTAACAAGCTGGGAGATATATCATGAAATGTCCGAAATGCGGTGCCGAATACGATGAATGTGATAAATATTGTAGAGCATGCGGCGCAAAACTTTCTTCCGATAATGAACATGATAAGACCGATACTGCCGAACAAACCGAAAGGGCGGTCTCGGCGGAAAATATCGAGCCCGCGCTTATCGGCAAAGGCAAAATATTCAAGTTTTCTTTAAAAACGATATTTGCCGTATTTATCGTTCTTTCGTTCTTTATTTACTTGCTTCCGGTAGAATTCATATTTAACGTCTATACTTACGTGGGGCAAGGGCACTATACGAACGGGCTTGACGGGAATTGGGAAGAGTCCTATTTTTTGATAAATCTTATTATTAATATTTTTTCGGATGTAGATCTTCTGAGAACGCCGTGCGCGGTCATGATGTTGCTGTCGATCGGTAGCGCAATCATGATATTGGCTTGGATCATCGTATCTGCCGTGAAGTACAAAAAGGATAAGTATCTCAAAGCTGCATTCAAGCCCGAGGTTGCGTTTATCGCCGTTTATGCGATTTTCGTCATAGCAAGCTGCATTGCGATGTTCGAACAATCCCGTTATGATATGCCCGATAAAGGTATTGCTATCACCGCGTTGTTGGTGTCGTCGCTGTTGTGCTTCTTCGTATCGACGGTAGTCTATATCATGCGCAAGAGATTCTTTGATCAGCACAAGGAACTTATTGGCACTTTACATATCGTTTAAAAGTATCGGGCCGTAATGAAAAAACAGAACTTTGGTCGAAGTTCTGTTTTTTTGACTGCTCTTATAAAAAGGTATATGGAATTAGCGGAACATTAACTTGGTTTTATTCCACTGCGAAGCGACGCGATTTAAACAGAGCGTTAAAGATGAGTGTGCTTATGGGAATCATCAAGCAAAACAGGGCGGGGAGCAATAGCGTGGATAGGTATTCTTTGTCGAACGACGCGGGCATGCCCACCATTACATTAATCAAATACACGATAACAAGACATTGTATCATAATGACGATGCGGCAAATCAGCGAGAATTTTAAGCCGTAGTTGATGCGCTTGCGTTTGTTCGGGTTGCGTGAATATTTCGCGAATGCCGTAATGGGAAGCGCAACAGTCAGCAGCGTGGCGACCAAATAGAACCATTTGTCGCTGTTTCTGCCCGCGCCCATAATGGGGTGGACGAATATGACGGTGAATACAACGGCTAAAATGCATAAGCCAAACAAGATGCCGTAATGTACGAGACCGAGCTTGTTGGCGTAGTACAAATAGGTGTTGTTGTATTCTTTGGAGCTTTTATGGTCGTGCGTGCGGATGATTACGTTATCGCCCATTTCGCGTACGTCGCCAGTAAGCTTACTCCATTTGCGGGTAGCTTCGGTGTCGACGTTCGGCGTGCTTTCGCTCGTAACTACGCTTTGCGGTTGTTCTTGTGCAGGGGGCTGGACGCTCTCCGTTTCCGCCGCGCGTGAGAAGCGCGTTTCAAAACTCGAATTGACGAAATCACCCAATATATTACGGTATTCCCGCTCAATGATAGCAGAATCGCTCATGGGGGCAACCGTAGAGGTATGATAATTTAAAAACTCTCTGCTTGCTTGCGCGGGTTCGTTTTTCGGGATCGGGGTTTCCTGCACCTGGGGTTGGGGCGGCGTTTGCACTTCCGGTTCTGGTGCTGTCTCTTCTTGACGTTGTGTAGACAATGCTTCTTCTTCGTCGTAAAAATCGGTAAAATAGGTGTCCGACGAGAAAGCGTCTTTGGGCTTTTCGGCTATATACTGTTCGTTAACGATTTTTTCGGAGTAGCTGACGGTGGCACTCTAGGTTTGGCGCCGAAAGAGTTCGTTCATGATTGCCGTCGTATCCGAGAATACGACTTCCCGAG
>JAIEBL010000401.1 GCA_029069015.1 Clostridiales bacterium | reverse complement strand
TACGAGGGAAAGCTTAAAAAAGCGTTCGACCATCTCAAGTCCGAATTTGTGGCGGTTCGTGCAGGACGCGCCAATCCCCAAATTTTAAATAAAATTACCGTTGATTATTACGGTACGCCCACGCCTTTGAATCAAATGGCGACGATTACCGTGCCCGAAGCCCGTATGCTGGTCATTTCGCTTTACGATATCAGCATGCTCAAAGAAGTGGTCAAGGCGATCAACGCTTCGGATATCGGTATCAATCCGACCGACGACGGCAAATCCATTCGCCTTGTTTTTCCGATTTTGACCGAGGAACGCCGCAAAGAGCTTACCAAGCAGATCAAAAAGACGGCGGAAGACACCAAAGTCGTGCTCAGAAACGAACGCCGCGATATCATGGAAGTCTTGAAAAAGCTCAAAAAAGACAGCGTTATCACTGAAGACGAAGTCGCTACTTACGAAAAAGACGTACAGAAAACGCTGGATAAGTATATCGAATCGGTGGATAAAGCCGTAAAAGAAAAGGAAGCAGAGATTCTTGAAATCTAGCAAAACCGCTTTACCGCTGCCCGAAAAACTGCCTCGGCATATTGCGTTCATTATGGACGGCAACGGCAGGTGGGCGAAAAAGCGCTTGTTGCCGCGAAAGGCAGGACACCGCGCCGGCGTCAAGGTTATGCGGAATATCGTAGACGAATGCTTTACGCTCGGTATACCGTACGTGACGGTGTATGCGTTTTCCACCGAAAACCACAACCGTCCACAAGAGGAAATCGACGCGCTGTTCGCGCTTTTGAAAGAATATTTTTCTGAGTTCTTCGACGATCTCATGAAGAAAAATATCCGAGTGCTGACCATAGGCGATTTGTCTTACTTTCCGAATGATTTGCAGGAAGATATCCGTACTGCCGTTTTGAAAAGCGCACAAAACACGCGCGGTACTTTTTCGATTGCATTAAACTACGGCGGTCGCGACGATATATTGCAAGCCGTAAATCAAGCGGTGAAGGGCGGACAAACCGTTACGACGGAAGAATTCCAAAAGTTTCTTTATACGGCAGATCTTCCCGATCCCGATGCAATCGTTCGCACGGGTGGGGAAAAGCGTATCAGCAATTTTCTTTTATATCAATGTGCATACAGCGAGCTTTTCTTTACCGACACGCTTTGGCCCGATTTCGATAAAAAGGAGCTTTTGCGCATTATAAGCGAATACGGCGCGCGCGATCGCCGTTACGGAAAAGTCAAATCATGAAAACCCGTTCCATAACAGCTATATTTATTGCCGCGGTCTATGTGGGCACCGTCCTCTTGTCGATTTATCTCAACGAGGTATTTTTCGATATTTTCGTATTGATGATTGCAATCGGCGCAGGACTCGAAATGTGCTGTGCGCTCGACAAGAAGTTTTCGCCGCCCGTAGACATCTTCGTGGTACTCTATGCGTTTTTCGGTTATTTGGCATACTTTTTGGTACGCAGATTCCTTAATTCGAATCTGGGGCTTGCGGCGTATCTTTTGACCTTTGTAGTAATGGCGGGCATTTGCTTTTTGTATTGCGGGATCAGCAAGCGCAAGACGGTGAACAATGCCAATTCCACCATGCTTGCCATGATTTATCCCGTAACTGTTTTGACCTACATGCTTGCTATAAACAGCTTGCCCGATCGTTACCGCGTGGGTGGGATACTGCTCGTGTTTATCGTGTCGTGTCTTACCGATACGTTTGCGTATTTGGTTGGGTCGATGCTTAAAGGCCCTAAGCTTTGCCCGAAAATCAGCCCGAAAAAGACGGTTTCGGGTGCAATCGGCGGACTCTTGGGCGGTATCGGCGGCGCAATGATCGTCTTTGCATTCGCAAAGTTCGGCATTCTGAAAACGGAATTGTTCGTCTCTAGTACGGGCATGAACGTTTTGCACTTTGTTTTACTCGGCTTTTTCGGTTCGGTTTTCAATCAGATCGGCGATTTGGTTGCGTCGTATATCAAGCGTAAATGCGGCATTAAGGACTACGGTACTTTGCTTCCCGGGCACGGCGGCGTGCGCGATCGGGTAGACGGTATGATGCTCAACGCAGTTTTGGTGTATTGCTATCTTGTGTTCTTTTTGTTGTAGGTCATGAAACGAATATCGATTATCGGCAGTACGGGTTCTATCGGAACGCAAGCGCTGCAAGTCATCAAACAACATTCGGACCGTTTTAAAGTTGCGGCGCTCACGGCAAATACCGACGCCGAACTTTTGTTATTACAGGCAAAGGAATTTTCGCCTTCGTATGTCGGGATTTGCTCGGAAAACGCTTATCCCGCGATTCATGATTTACCCATGGAAACGGGGTGCGGCAAGGAATGCATGTTGCGTGCCGCCACGTGTGACTGCGATATCGTGCTCGTATCGGTCGTAGGGCTGGCGGGGCTTGCTTGCGTTTTGGCGGCGCTCGATGCGGGAAAAACGGTTGCGCTTGCCAACAAAGAACCGCTTGTAGCGGCAGGGGCGATTGTTACGGCGCGCGCACGGGAAAAGCACGCCGCGCTTTTACCCGTAGTCAGCGAGCACTCGGCAATTTGGCAATGCTTGCGCGGTGAAAATACGGGCGAGATCAAACGTTTGTTGCTCACGGCAAGCGGCGGACCTTTTTATACTTATACGAAAGATGCGTTGCGTTCGGTGACGCCCGAGCAAGCGGTAAAACATCCCAAATGGAAAATGGGGAAAAAGATTTCAGTCGACAGCGCGACCATGATGAACAAAGGTTTGGAAATTATCGAAGCACGTTGGCTGTTCGATTGTGAAAACGTTGATTATATTATTCATCCGCAAAGCATAATACATTCAATGGTGGAGTTTATCGACGGGGCGACCATGGCGCAACTTTCGTATCCCGATATGCGTCTTCCAATTCAGCTTGCGTTTTCGTATCCAAACCGCATTCCGTCGGCGTTGCCGCCTATTTTTCCGCCTTATTGTACGCTTGAGTTTTTGCCTCCGAAAGAAGACTTATTCCCGTTGCCAGCGCTGGCTAAGCACAGCTTAAAGCTCGGCGGGACTGCGCCCTGCGTGCTGAACGCCGCAAACGAAGCCGCCGTCACCCTTTTCCTAGGCGGAAAAATCGGGTTTACCGATATCGCCGCATTGGTGGAAAAGTCGTTGCTTTCGGCAAAAGTATTGCCGAAGCCGACAGAAAACGATATATACGCAACGCACAATGAAGTGTACGAAAAACTGATGACGGACTATAACGCATAAACGGAGCTGACACCGTGATTGTTCTCTACGTATTTCTTGCAATCGTAATTTTGCTCCTCATGGTCATTATTCATGAGTTCGGGCACTATCTTGCGGGAAAGCTTTTAAAATTCAAAATTAACGAATTTTCGGTAGGATTCGGACCAAAGCTGCTCAGTAAAAAGAAGAAGAACGGCGAGATTTTTTCGTTG
>JAIEBL010000400.1 GCA_029069015.1 Clostridiales bacterium | reverse complement strand
GAAACGGTCTACGGGTTGGGTGCGGACGCCTTTAACGAGGACGGCGTGCGGAAAATTTACGAAGCCAAGGGTCGCCCGAGCGACAACCCGCTCATCGTGCACGTGCATTCGTTCCCGCAAATCGAGCAGATAGCGTATGTAACGCCCGTCGCTCGCGCGCTGATAGACGCGTTTATGCCGGGCGCGCTCACGATCGTGCTCAAAAAGAAAGATGTCGTGCCCGATGCCGTTACGGCGGGGCTACCCACCGTGGGGTTGCGTATGCCCTCGAACCCCGTGTGCCGCGCTTTCCTTCGCGCGTGTTCTCATCCCATATGTGCGCCCTCTGCCAACACGAGTACGAAACCGTCTACGACGACGGCAAGCCACGTTTTTTCCGACCTTGACGGCAAGATTCCGTATATTCTGGACGGCGGCGAATGCGAAATCGGATTGGAATCCACCATTGTGGATGCGAGCGGAGACTACGGCGAGTGTAAGCTTCTTCGTGCGGGCGGTCTCCCGAAAGAAGAAATAGAACGCGTGGCGGGTAAACTCGAAACGGTCGCGCATTCCCGCGTTGCGCTCTGTCCGGGAATGAAGTATCGGCACTACGCGCCCGAAGCGGACGTATATTACGCATTGCAATCTCCCTCGATGGCGATACGCATTTGCCGTAAATACGATGAAGAAAAGGCAAAGGGGCGCAAAGCGGTCATATTCTGCCTTTCGGGCAGCATGGCGCGGTACGATGCACGTACCGTTGAGGATATGGGCGAAAACTGCGATTCGTATGCGCACCGATTGTTTGCATGTTTACGGCGTGCCGACGAGCAGGGCTACCAAACCGTGCTTTGCGAGGGCGTACCGAGTAGCGGCGTGGGCGAAGCGATTGCAAACAGACTGATAAAAAGCAGCGGCGGTAAATCGATTTAGCGGCGGCGGAAAAGAAAGCAAAGAATTTTCGGCGGGGAAGACGATGGCAAAGACGAAAAAAGCAAAAGTGCAAAAAATGACGGTGGTGTTCGTGTGCACGGGAAACACTTGCCGAAGCCCGATGGCAGAGGCGATTTTTCGGTACACGCTTGCAAAGAAACGCAAGCTCTCTGCGTTTGACGTTTCGAGCGCGGGGCTTTCCGCCGAAGAGGGAGCGCCCATGACCGAAAACGCTTTCAAAGCACTCGCGACGCTGAAAGTGCCGCTGAAAAAACCGCACAAGGCAAAGCAGCTTACGGTGCAGCTCGCGAAAAAGGCCGATCTCTTGGTCACGATGACGGCGGCGCACAAGCAAGCGCTCGGGGAATATGCCGCAAAGGCGAAGAGCGTGGGCGAAATCACGGGCGGACCCGACGTTCCCGATCCGTACGGCGGCGACGAAGCGACGTATCTGAAAACGGCACAGTATCTTCTGTATGCCGCAGAAGATGTTTTTACGCTCGCAACCGCGTTAAAACCGCAGCAAAACGGATAAGTTGCGTGAAAAATC
>JAIEBL010000040.1:5225-8975 GCA_029069015.1 Clostridiales bacterium | reverse complement strand
CATTTGTCCTTGCGCAAATACGATTGAATTTACGGCAACATATTCCCGTAATAATTTCGGATACTTCGAATCCAAATAAATCCATTTCTCATCAAAGTCATTCCAATTGTCAAACGTTTTTATATCCGAAAAAGCATCCTCAGATATTGCCTCCGAGTCGCTTATATTTCCGCTGTTAAACGCAACGTCCCCGCTTGTATCGGTATTGCTCCATTTGCTTAATTCTATTTCACCGATATTATCCCCGACAAGCTGACCGATCGCCTTCCCGAAAACATGCCCGATATTGTATGCTTTCTCAATAACGGCGGTATTTTTGATTGTTTGATTAAGTCCGGCTATTCCGCCTATATAAGTCAGATTTCCGTTATTGGCATTGATATTGCCCTGATTGTAGGCATTGCTTATCATCCCGTTGTTAATGCCTGCAACACCTCCGAAATACATACCGTCGACAGCATTCCCCGCACCCGATACATCTGCCTTATTGCCGCACTCTGCGATCTCGCCGTTTTGAGAATTCAATCCGGCTATTCCGCCGACTGCGCCCGCGCCTTTAATCGTTCCGCTTTCTACTATACCGCCGATTACCGTTCCGCGATTTGTTCCGACAATACCCCCGACGTTATATTCGCCGATTATCTCGACGTCCATCAATCTAACGTTTTCTATAGTGCCGTTACTAAATGAAAATAACCCTACGTTGTTAGCCGCAGCTTCGATTTTCAAATTTGAAATATAATACTTATCGCCATTATAATGTCCGCTGAAAGGAAACAACGGAGAACCGATCGGGAAAAACTCGCCGAAATCGGTTAGATCGATATTGTCTATTTGCTTAAAATATGCACCTCTGTTATATCGAACTCGGTCAAGTTCTTGTGCATTCGATACCAGATACGGATCGGCCTGCGTTCCGCTTCCATAGCGAAAATCAGATGATGCCGCTTCTGCATAATTCGCTTTTTCAAAAGTTGCTATTACTAATAATGCACTTAATACGTAGATAAAACATGCTATCAACCTACCTATAGCCGATTTAGAAATAGTCTTTCGCATCATACTCTATTCCGACCTCCTAAGTTGCAAATTGCATAGTTGTATAGTTTACAACACACATAGCATAGCGCTACCCATTATGAAAGAAAAGCTTTCTTACTCCGAATAGTCGTTACCTATTCTAAGATAGCACACAATAATTTGCTTTGCAACAGCCGTACGGCATCTTGGAAAAATTGCGCATTTGTTGACGAAATCTGTCAGTTAACTGCATGCACTGGGAAACCTATGGGACAATACGCTAACCGAATCATCGTTTATAATAAAAAACACCGGCATAGCCAGTGGTTTAAATCTACAAGAAAAACCCGACCGATCCGTAAAGGATCCGATCGGGTTTTTATTGGTTGCGGGGGAAGGACTCGAACCTACGACCTTCGGGTTATGAGCCCGACGAGCTACCTACTGCTCCACCCCGCGATATTATAGCGCGTTTTGCGCTCTCGCTTTAGCGTGCGTTTATTGTACCACACGCTAAACCGATTGTCAACCGATTTGCCGCGCGAAACGGGGCGAATATAAGGGAAACCTTTCTTTATTCGCAAAACTTTCGTGTATACGTTGCGTACATTCCGTATATACTATCTTCGACAAGGAGAGTACCATGAACGAAAAACGTGAAAAAGGCGCGGAAAAGGAGCTCCCTCTCGACGCGCCCATGATGAAGAAAATTCTGCTCAACGACTGCGGCCGCGACGAAACGGACGAGTTCGCCGCCGACATGCTGGAAATCGGCGACCCGCAATATTTTTCTACTTGCGAATACAAGATGATCGACGAGGACGACGAATCGTTCAGCTGCCAGGGAAGCTGAACGAAAAAAAGAATACAAACATGAAAAAAGCAAAACGTGAGAAAAAATCGCGCTTTGCCTTTTTTTATGTGCTTACATTATGGAAAAACTCCCCTACTGATTATTTTTGTAATCCCATACTACCGGACAATTAGAGTCGTTCCAATTATTAGCCCAACCGCTCGGTTTACTTTGCGCTTCGCAATATATCGTCAACGCACTGCAAGAATAGAATGCCCCTCCTCCAATATCTGTTACGCTGCTCGGTATTATTATGCTCGTCAGACTTCTGCACCCCCAGAATGCATATGCTGCAATAAGTGTGCCGCCCGTTATAATAACCGTTTTAAGCGAAGCCGGCACGTTGGATTTGTTATCATCATATCTTCTTGCTCCGAATATGTAGCCAAAATGCTCAGACAAAAAGTCCGTATTGTCTCTTTTTGCACCGACAAAAGGTACGCTTATTTCGCTCAGTGCATCACAATCTTTAAATGCATATCTCCCGATACTTGTTACGCTGTCGGGGACCGTGATACTCGTCAAGCCACTGCAATGCTCAAACGCGCTCTCTTCGATACGCGTTACGCTACCATTCGCAGGTATAACACTGCTTTTACAACCCAAGATAAGCGTCTTTGTTTCCCTATCTATCAAGCAATTCCCCGAACTGAGATATTTCGTATTGCCGCTGTCTACCGTTATGCTCTTTAAGCCATCGCAATAGAAGAACGCGCCGAATTCAATACTCGTTATACTGTCGGATATCATTATCTTCTCTAATTGAGAACACTGGTAGAATGCATTCGTCGCAATACTAGTGCCGCCCGTTATAATCAGCGTTTTAAGCGAATGCGGTACACAAGAACCGTTCCCACTGTATTTGCTCGCGCCGAATATATAACCGAAATACCTATCGCCCGTACCGTCCTTGTTTGCGCCGACAAACGGTACACTCATTTCACTCAGTGCGTCACAATCTTTGAATGCACTATACCCGATACTTGTTACGCTGTCGGGGATCGTGATATTCGTTAAGCCACCGCAATACGCAAACGCTCTCGCTTCGATACGCGTTACGCTGCCGTTCGCAGGTATAACACTGCTATTGCAACCCGAGATAAGCGTCTTCGTCTCCCTTTCTATCAGACAATTCCCCGAACTGAGATATTTCGTATTGCCGCTGTCTACCGTTATGCTCTTTAAACCAAAACAACCCTCAAACGCCCTTCCCCCGATGCTCGTTACCGACTGCGGTATCGATACATCCGTAAGGTTGCTGCACCCATAGAAGGCATACGCCGCAATACGCGTGCCGCCCGTGATAATAACCGTTTTAAGCGAAGCCGGCACGTTGGATTTGTTATCGTCATATCTGCTTGCGCCGAATATATAGCCGAAATGGGTATCACCCGTACCGTTCTTGTTTGCACCGACAAACGGCAGGCTTATAGTCGTTAAGCCGTTGCAACCCGACAAGGCGTTCTCATATACAACTTTCGCCCCGCCATTTACGGTACAAGATTTTATATTCGTATTCTTTGCTTTCACCAATACCACGTACGGATTTCCGCTGTTCCCCAAATAACAACCGTTACCGTATTCGTTATATTGCAGGTTGTCGCAATTCAGGAACGCCTCATGCCCAACGCTCTCAATGCTGTCGGATAGCGTTAAACTCGTTAAGTTATTACGACCATAGAATGCCCGATTCCCTATACTCGTAATGCTTTGCGGTATCGTCACCGCGCCGCTTAGCGCTCGCGGTATGTGCAAAAACTTTGTTTGGGCTTTATTATACAATATACCGTCTTGACTGCTGAAGTTCGGGTTGTCGCTATCTACCGTTATACTTGCCAGTTCACTGCAATTATAAAATGCATTCTCTCCGATACTTG
>JAIEBL010000040.1:0-5125 GCA_029069015.1 Clostridiales bacterium | reverse complement strand
TTACACCGCTTCCTATCGTGATGCCCATCAAGCTACTGCAATTTTCGAATGCATAAGGCCCAATACCTGTTACACCGCTTCCTATCGTGATGCCCATCAAGCTACTGCAATTTTCGAATGCATAAGGCCCAATACCTGTTACACCGTTTCCTATCGTGATGCCCGTCAGGCTGCTGCAATTATAGAATGCAGACCACCCGATACTCGTTACGCTCTCGGGTATCGTTATGCTCGTCAGATTACGGCAATTATAGAATGCATAACCCCCGATACTCGTCACGCTGTCGGGTATCGTTATACGCGTCAGGCTACTGCAACCATGGAATGCATCCTCCCCGATACTCTTTACGTTATTGCCTATCGTTACGCTCGCAAGGTTACTGCACCACGAAAATGCATAATCCCCGATACTCTTTACGTTATTGCCTATCGTTACGCTCGTAATGTTGTCGTTTTTGTTGAATACATTATCCGCAATTTCAACAACAGGCTTCTTCTTGTAGGTATCCGGCACTACGATTTCGCCCGACAATTCGCCTATACCCGTGACGGTATACGCTGTTTTATCCGCATTCGGCTCAAAAACCAAAGACTTTTCGGGCAATATATCAAGGTCGGCGTTCTTTTTATAAACGTACTGCTCCCCCGACACGTTAAGTTTTACTTCGTCCCCTTTTACGGTTCCGCTCAGAAATACGTTGTTCTCGCTTTCGAGCCCCATGTACAGTACGATATTTTTGCCGTTGATTTTGTAATCCCCGTTTCGTTCTTCATCGTCCGTCCATTTTGTCGCACCGAACTTGATGTACATAGCGCCGTCATACTTTCCGTTTTCGTAATAGTAATACGTGCCGCTGACGGTAGCCGTCTTCGAGCAAGCGAAAAGTCCCAAAGAGCATACGCCCATGCTCAACGCCAAAATTGCCGCAAGTAGAAATCTGCGTTTCATCTCCCTTCCCCTTATCTTCGTTCTTCACTCACCCTATCTCCGTGCGCTTTTCCAGCGCCTTTTGCAGGGTGACTTCGTCGGCGTATTCGAGTTCGCTGCCCATGGCGATGCCTTGGGCGATACGCGTGACTTTGACGCCGAGCGAGCTCAGAATACGTGCAATATACATCGCCGTCGCTTCACCCTCTACGTCGGTATTCGTCGCGAGGATCACTTCGTCCACGCCCTCTTTGACTCGCGCAAGAAGTTCCTTTATCCGCAAGGAATCTGGGCCGCGCCCGTCAAGCGGCGAGAGCGTGCCGTGCAGCACGTGGTACGTGCCGCGGTAGCCCGAAACGCGCTCCATGGCGAGGACGTCCTTAGGGTACGCCACGACGCAGATGATGCTCGAATCGCGCCGCTGACAGATATCGCAGACGTCTTTATCGGTAAAGTTGCCGCACTTACTGCAATACTTGACCTCGTTTTTGACCTCGCGCAATGCCGCAATGAAGTCTTCCACTTCCTCGCTCGTCATATCGATGACGCCGTAGGCGTAGCGTTGCGCCGTTTTTGCGCCCACGCCGGGAAGCTTGGAAAACTTGTTTGCGAGTCGTTTTATGCTGTCTAATTGGTTCATAGCATGCCTGCCGCGCCGTACGGCATCAGCTCTTTCTCCTTCTCGGCGACCTTAGTCAGCGCGTCACCGATCGCCGCGGCGACCAAGTCTTCGAGCATTTCCACGTCGTCGGGATCGATCGCTTCGGGGTCGATTTCCACCGAAACGACTTCACGGCCGCCCGTGAGCGTGATGTTGACCATGCCGCCGCCCGCGCTGCCCGTGATCTCCGTTTCCTTCAATTCTTCCTGCGCTTTCGCCATTTGCTCTTGCATCTTTTGCGCCTGACGCATCATGGCTTGCATGTTCATGCCACCACCGCCGCCGAAACCGTTAAACTTCGCCATTCTTTTTTTACCTCTCGGATAGTTTCTATTTTGCGCTCATCGAAGCTTTTCGTCCTCGACAAGCTTTTTGATGCTCGGATTTTTTAATGCTCGGATAGATATTTTTTTGCGCTTATCGGACTTACATCCTCGACTTGCTTTTTAAACTTTGTTTGAAAGGGAAGGCGCGGCGTAGACGGGCAACAGGCGGCAAGTTGACCGAGGGAGTGTACAAAGACGTACTCGACCGAGGCAACTTGACGCACGTAGCGCGTATACGCCGATGCATGCGCTTTCGATTACTTAACTATGTTTGGGCTCACCTTTCCGCCGCTCATCAGTTTCTTAATGCGCTCCACTTCGTTGTCCATATCCGGACCTTTGGCGCGGCGTTCGATTTTTATATCCAAATGCGTGCCGTCTTCTTCGAGCGCGCGTTTTAACTGCGCCTGCGTTTCGGGATCGGAAAACTGCAAGAACGTTTCGTCCGAATCGGGGGTAATGATCAGCGCGCCGTCTTTCTTCGTGACTTCGTTCGTAGACGAGAGCAACGCGTATATGTTCATGCTGCCGGACCTACGGAAATACGTGACCATTCTGCCCCAGACGCTTGCCGCGTCGTTCGGTTTCGCCGCACCGCTCTCTGCCCGTTCTTCCTGATTTCGCGCAGGGGGCGCACTGACCGTAATGCCCGTCGTTTGCAGGTTTTCCAGTTTCGCTTCGAGCTTTGCTATGCGTGCTGCCATTGCGTCGGCGTCGTTGCTTACGAGTTTTGCCGCACGGAGCGCCGCCGTTTCGAGCACGATTTTGGGGCTGACGCTGTACCTTAGTTCGGCGTCCACTTCCGAAAGAATGCGGATCGTGGCGGTGAGCGCATCGGCGTCGGCTTCGTTTGCCATTTGGCGCAAACGCTCGATATTTTCCGTCGTGTCGATGACGAGGGAATCCGCACCTGCTTTCAAGCAAAGCACGTCACGCGCAAGAGAGAGCAGGTCGCGCCCGATCAGGCTCACCGATTTCCCAAGTCGCGTCAACTTGTCGATTTGCAATAAAATTGCTTTCTCGTCGCACGCCAAAATGCTTTGCAAAAGTTCGCGGATCTTGCCGCGGTCGGCAGCGCCTAAAACGTCTTGCACTTCGGCGAGCGTCAGCTTTCCTTCCGAGCGGGAAAGACACATGTCGGCAATCGACAGCGAGTCGCGTACGCTCCCCTCGCCCGCTTGCGCGATATAGGCAACGGCGTCTTCTTCAAACGCTTTGCCCTCTTGCTTATAGATGCGCTTGATATTCTCGGCGAGCAGATCGCGCCCCACGAGACGGAAGTCGAACCGCATGCACCGCGAAAGAATGGTCGCGGGCAGCTTATGAACTTCGGTGGTCGCCAGAATGAAAATCACGAACGAGGGCGGCTCTTCGAGCGTCTTTAAGAGCGCGTTGAACGCGCTGTCGGTGAGCATGTGCACCTCGTCGATAATGTAGACTTTATACTTGCCGTTGACCGGCGGGTACTTGACGCGTTCGCGGATCTCGCGCACTTCGTCCACGCGGTTGTTGCTCGCCGCGTCGATTTCGGATATGTCGAGGTTGGACGGGTCGGCAAGCGCCTTGCACACTTCGCACTCGCCGCAGGGCGAACCGTTCTTGGGGTGCAGACAATTGACGGCGCGCGCAAAGATCTTGGCGCACGTGGTCTTTCCCGTTCCGCGGCTACCCGTAAAAAGATACGCATGCCCTATGCGGTCGCTTTTGATCTGGTTGATCAGCGTTTCGGTAACGTGTCCTTGCCCGATCACGTCATCAAACGTTAATGGGCGGTATTTTCTGTAAAGTGCGGTGTAACTCATCGTTTTTTCAGTATACCATTTTTTTCGCGCGGCGTCAAACTTTTTTGCGCGTTCCCCTCTTTCACTTGCCGCGCCTTATATTTCGTGCGGCGTCAAACTTTTTCGTGCGCTACATGGGTAACAGCGTCAGCAGCAAGCCGAGAACAACGCTGTACGCATACAGCCCCACCGTAATGAAAAGCGTATTCTTAAAGGGACGGTTGTCTTTTAAGAGGACAGCAAGCCCCAGCCCCGCATTGACCGACAGCCCCGCAAATGCCGCGCCGAGCGTAATGTTCCCCGCCGCATACATTTGCGCAAGCACCACGCTGGACGCGCAGTTGGGAATCAGCCCGATAAGCCCCGCAAGCAAGGGCTGGAAGAACTTCGCGCTATCCAAAACGCCGTGCAGTCTTTGCTCGCCCACGAAATACAGAATCACGGCAAAGAGCACGTTCACTGCCAGTATATACAGCGTGACCGTCAGCGTATGCACGAGCGGGTGCAGTAAAATCTGCGGATCGAATTTTTTGTTCTTCTTTTCGCTCCCGCCCGCCGCCGTTTCTTCGTGTTCGTGGTCGTGCGCATGGCCGTGGTCTTCGTTTGCGTGCGCTTCGTCGTGTGCGTGCTCTTCTTCCGCCGTAGCGTCACTGCCGAGTGCGTGATTGTGACAGCCGTGATACTCTACGCCCGTAGCGGGCAGGGCGGTAAGCTCTTCGCGATTCCGAAGAAGCAGCGTCAGAAGATAACCCGCAAGCAGCGCAGCAACCAGTTTAAAGCCCAAAAGCACGGCAAGCTTTATCAGCGAATCTTTGGAGAAATTGCCGAGTAAGATCGGGACGGCTTCGTCGCTCGTTGCGATAAAAACGGCAATCAGCGTGCCCACCCGAATAGAGCGGCGGCAGTAAAGGTTCGCCGCCACAACGCCGAACCCGCATTGCGGCAAAATACCGCACGCACCCCCCATAAGCGGCGCGAGCGGTCCACGCAGTACTTTATTCATTTTTATTTTCGACGCGGTGCTATGCTCGAAAAGCTCGATCAGAAGGTGCATAACGAGCAGCCACGGAATGAGCTTTGCCGTATCGATCAACGCGTCTAATAATGCGTCTGCCATGTCTTAAAAGAAAACCCCTTTTATTCCCTGCCGGTTTCGTCGCTCTTCTATTGCTCGCTTTCCGGCTTAAAGCTGTTTTCTTCTTCCGTTTTCTTTTCTTTATCTGAACTGTCTTCGGCTTCCGTATCGCTATGTTCTTTTTCTTCGCGCGCCTTGCCCGAAAGGAATTTGTCGAATCCGCTTTCCTTTTCTTCTTCCACGGGATTCACTTTCACCTTGCATTCGAGCACGCGTTTGTTGTTGGCTTTCGTGACCGCGATTTCGAGGTTGCGGAACGTGAGCCGCTCGCCCACCGCGGGGATCTTGCCGATC
>JAIEBL010000004.1 GCA_029069015.1 Clostridiales bacterium | reverse complement strand
CGTAGCGTTTTTGCATGCAAAGTATTTGCCATTCGTATAAAAAGGTGGTATAATAGCGGTATGCGAATTGATAAGTTTTTAAAGGTATCGCGCATATTAAAACGGCGGAGCGTTTCCGCCGACGCTGCCAAAAGCGGCAACGTGTTCGTAAACGACCGCGCCGTAAAACCTTCGTACCGTCTTAAAATCGGCGACGTCGTGCGCGTGCAATTTTCGAGCGGCTCACTCACGTTCGTCGTCAAAGCCCTCAATGAAAAAGCAAGCAAGGAGGAAGCTGCTTCTCTCTATGAAATCATCTGACTTTTCGTCGACGCTTGCAGGAAAGAGCGATCTTTCGATTTGCGCGCTCATTCTCTGCGCGGGCACGGGTTCACGCACGGGACTTTCCTATAATAAGCTTCTGCACTACGTAGGACGGAAAACGATTTTGGAAATCACGCTCGACCGATTTGCGCAAAGCCGCGTGGACTCGGTCTTCCTTGCCATAAACCCCAGAGACGAACAGGCGATCCGCGAACTGACGAAGCCGTATAAGCACATTCACATCGTATACGGCGGCGAAACGCGTTCCGACTCGGTGCGCCGCGGCTTAGACGAAATCAGCTATTGCGACGTAGTGGTGATCCACGACGGCGCGCGTCCGTACGTTACACCCAACGTCATCGACGACAGTATCGAGTCCGCCATCCGGTACGGCAGCGGCATCGTTGCCGTCCCTACCGTAGACACGATCAAAGAAGTGAAAAACAACGAAATCGTACGGTCGCTCTCGCGCGCGGGGCTTTTCAACATTCAGACGCCGCAATCGTTCGCTTTTAACTATATCGCGGACGCGTATAACCGCATAGAGGGCAATTTCACCGACGACAGCGAAGTATACGAACGCGCGGGCTACACGCCCAAAATCGTGATCGGCGACTATGAGAACGTGAAAGTCACCTCCCCCGCCGACCTCTACCGCGGCGCACCCGCCCGTACAAAAATCGGCGTAGGGTTCGACGTACATCCGCTTTGCGCAGGGTACGACCTCGTGCTCGGGGGCGTCAAGATTCCGCACGCAAAGGGACTGAAAGGACACAGCGACGCCGACGTGCTCATCCACGCAATCATGGACGCGTTGCTTTCGGCGGCAGGCATGGCGGATATCGGCGTGCTCTTCCCCGACACGTCGCCTGCCTACCAAGGCATTGCAAGCACGATCCTTCTTTCGCAGGTTTGCGAGCTCGTAAAACAGCATTTCATTATCGGCAACGTCTCGGCGGTGATCATGGCGCAAAAGCCGAAGATGTCGCCGCACATTGCCGCCATGCGACAAACGCTCGCGCAAACGATGGGCATTCACCCCGACCAAATCAACATTTCCGCTACGACGACCGAAAACCTTGGGATAATAGGAAATGAAAAGGGCATTGCGGCTAGCGCCACCTGCCTACTCTTCAACTGAACGATATGAACGAAAAGACGATCAACAAATTACAGACGCACAAAAAACGGATCCGCCCCGCGCACATTATCGTAGCGGGCTTTTTGGCGGTTATCTTTGTCGGGTCTATTCTGCTTTGCCTGCCCATTTCGTCGAAAAGCCGCACGGCAACGAACTATCTCAATGCGCTGTTCACGGCGACGAGCGCAGTCTGCGTCACGGGACTTACGGTAGTAGACACCGCTACGCATTTCAGCTTTTTCGGGCAGGCGGTTCTCCTGCTTCTCATTCAGATCGGCGGCTTGGGTTTCATGAGTTTAACGACAATGTTCATGATCCTGCTTCGCCGCAAGATCACGCTCAAAGACCGACTGCTCATCAAAGAAGCGCTCAACCAAGAGAGCAACAACGGCCTCGTACGGCTTGCGCGCAACATGCTGCTCGTGACGTTCGGCATAGAGGGTGCGGGCTTCCTGCTTCTGCTCTTCCCCTTCGTTTCGAGAAACGGCGGAATCGGCGTTTGGCAAGCGTTCTTCTGCGCGGTGTCCGCTTTTTGCAATGCCGGCTTCGACGTGCTATCCGTCGCGGGCGCGGAGTTTATGAGCCTGGGAAGCTTTGCGGGCAACGTCGTCGTAAACCTTTCCATTTCGGTGCTCATCATCTTAGGCGGTCTGGGTTTTGCCGTGATCATGGATATCGGCAGGCACAAGGGGAACGTCAAAAAGCTCTCGCTTCATTCCAAAATCGTTTTGCTCTCCACGGCGGTGCTGATCGTGGTCGGCTGGCTCTTTTTCTTCCTCGCCGAGTTTACGAATAAAGCGACGATCGGCAGTTTTACGGTAGGCGACAGAATCCTTGCCGCCCTCTTTCAGTCGGTCACGACGCGAACGGCGGGCTTTGCGACCGTACCGCAAGGCGCTTTGTGTCCCGCGAGCAAAATGGGCACGATGATCTTAATGTTCGTCGGCGCGTCTCCCGGATCTACGGG
>JAIEBL010000399.1 GCA_029069015.1 Clostridiales bacterium | reverse complement strand
GTTTAAAAACGTACTGTTCTGCGTGAGCGGGGGCGTTATACCGAGTTTGTACTTTATTTCGCTTGCGGCGGTGTATGCGGTAACGATCATCGGCGTGAAAAAAGCGTACGCGCTCTTAAAGCTCGCCTACTTCTGCCTGACGCCGTTCGGAAAAAATGCGTACCTTAACTTTACCTCGCATATATTCGGCAATACGTGGTGGGCGGCGACGACGGGCTGGCAAGCGGCATTCGTATGCCTGTTGTTTGCGGGCGCGACGGCACTGACGATTGTCGGCATCCCCATTGCAAAGCGGTACTTCATGCTCGCGCAGTACGCAGTCGCCCCCTTCGGCGCAAAGTGGTATCCCACTACCCTTCTTACGGGAAGCGAACGCGCCATAGCAAGCGTACGGCAGGAAGCCGCCGAATACGAGTTGTAATAAAAACCCTACACACACATGAAAAACAAAAACAGCGATCCTCTCGTCGAGAAGATAGCAAAAAGCGTACCCATTTTTGCCAAGCTTTTTAACCCAACAAGCGGAAAGAGACGTTATATGCCGGTACTTATGCTCATGGTGCTTATGGTGAGTCTAGCCGTAGGCGGTGTGGGCATATTGGGCGTAGACTTTGCGGCGAATGCTTCGAGCAAGGCTATTAAGGAAGATATTTCCCTTTCCGCCGCTCCTGACGATGCATCTGCTACGTATACAACCTCAATCAATGCATCGAATCAATACGTCTACACGTTCAATTACAACGGGACGTATCCGCTGAACAAGGTGAATATATCCGGTCCTCGTGTCGGCTACTATACTTATGACAACACCCTCGGCATGGACGGAAGCGCGCAGAGCATTAAATTACCGGCAGGAAAATACAAGCTGGAAGTCTGGGGTGCGCAAGGCGGCGAAGGGTATTATGGCAACACTTACGGCGGCAGAGGCGGCTACTCCTATGGCACGATTACCTTAACGAGCGAAACGACGCTATACGTTGCCGTCGGGGGTAAAGGTTCGGATACCTACCGCAACGAAAAGACAAACGGCCCTGCAAGCGGCGGTGGTTGGAACGGTGGCGGACATTTGGTCTCGACGGGCGGCGCCACAGGTGGCGGCGCTACGCATATTGCCACCGCACTTCGTGGTGACGGACAACTCAAAAACTATGCAAGCTACAAAACCGAAGTCCTGCTCGTAGGCGGTGGCGGCGGTGGTGGCGCGCATGACGTAGAAGCATACCTCGGCGGTGGCGGCGGCGGTAAAAACGGCGGACAAAGCGGTTCTCGCGGCGGCTACGTTGGCAGTAGCTACAGCCACAGATGCCACGGCTTAGGCGCTACGACCTCGACAGGCGGCGGTCACATCAATAACAGCAGTGCACACTCAGACACTACCTCATGGAACACCCCTTGCTCGAACGGCTCGTTCGGCATGGGCGGCAACGGCACAGG
>JAIEBL010000398.1 GCA_029069015.1 Clostridiales bacterium | reverse complement strand
ATCAAGAGCCACCACAACGTGGGCGGACTGCCCTCCGTCGTGGACTTCAAAGAAATCATCGAGCCGCTCCGCGACCTTTTCAAAGACGAAGTACGCGCCGTCGGCTTCGAACTCGGTCTTGCCGCGCCTATCGTATTGCGTCAGCCGTTCCCCGGGCCCGGACTTGCCATTCGGATCTTGGGCGAAATCACCGAAGAAAAGCTTCGCATTCTTGCCGATGCCGACTATATTTACCGCGAGGAGATTGCAAAAGCGGGACTCGACAGAGAGATATGGCAGTACTTTGCCGTGCTTACGGGCGCGCGCAGCGTGGGCGTTATGGGCGACGAACGCACCTACGATTATACGCTTGCGCTCCGTGCCGTTACGAGTGTAGACGGCATGACCGCAGATTGGGCGCGCATCCCGTACGATGTTTTAGAGCGCGTTTCTACCCGTATCGTAAACGAAGTTAAGCATATCAACCGTATCGTATACGATATCACGAGCAAGCCCCCCGCAACCATCGAATACGAGTAAGCCGAAAAGCAACGATATAAAAGTGACAGATTTTAAAACGCTGTCACTTTTTTAAAAAGGAAACCCATGGACAAAGAAAGGTCGAAAAGAAATGAATATACAGGCAGCGGGGCGATCCCCCTGTCTGATTTTGAAATCGAAGAAGGGATTCTGAAAAGATACAAAGGTAGGGCGGCGCATGTCGTTATCCCGATGGGGATAACCGCCATTGATTGGGGCGCGTTTCGGGATTGCCGCAGTTTAACGGGTATTGAGATACCGTCGTCAGTAACGTATATCGAGCAAAGCGCTTTTGCCTCTTGCGTCGGACTTGAGCATATAACGATTCCCGACAGCGTAAGCGATATGGGTTTTTATGTGTTCAATAATTGCAGCAGTCTCACGAGCGTCGTTTTGCCGCGCAATCTGACGGAGATCCCCGCCGGGACGTTCAGTTGGTGCACTGCCTTAAAGAGTATTAAAATACCCGACGGCGTAACGTCGATCGGGCAATATGCGTTCTCGGAATGCAGTAGCTTAACGGACATAGAACTACCGGGCAGCGTAACGGATATTGAGTCCGGCGCGTTCGATCAATGCACGGGGTTGACGAGTGTAAAGCTACCGGACGGCGTAACGTGTATCGAAAACTTGGCGTTTCGTAAGTGCACGGGCTTAGAGGAAATCGTGATACCGAACAGCGTAATGGATATCGAGGTTTTTGCGTTTCGCGATTGCAGCAACCTAAAACGCGTCACTATTCCAAGGCGTTTCGAGGAAGATGCCGAAGCTCTTTTCTTTGAGACTTACGACGATATCGAATTTACGTATACCGATTAGAAATAGAGAAGACAGACAATGGATGATACAAAAAGCCGTGTCATTCGGCTTGCCTTTTGTTCGGTTTCGTGATACAATACGAACAGAGAACAACGGAGGAGGGAAATACAAATGGAAAACAACAAACGCCCCGAGTCAATGGCGCGAATCAACACGAAGGCACTCGCCGATAAATTTATCGACGAGCAGGTGAAGTTGCTTCAAAAGCAGGTGGGGAAGAAAAAGGTTTTGCTCGCGCTCTCCGGCGGCGTCGATTCGTCGGTCGTGGCGGCGCTTTTAATCAAAGCGATCGGGAAGCAACTCGTGTGCGTACACGTCAACCACGGACTTCTCAGAAAGGGTGAGCCCGAGCAGGTCGTAGAAGTATTCCGCAATCAAATGAAAGCGAACCTCGTCTACGTAGACGCGACGGACCGCTTTTTGAATAAACTTGCGGGTGTAGCCGATCCCGAACAGAAACGCAAGATCATCGGCGCGGAATTTATCCGCGTATTTGAAGAAGAAGCGCGCAAGCAAGACGGCATCGAGTTCTTGGCGCAAGGCACGATTTATCCCGATATCATCGAAAGCAAGGGTGTGAAAGCGCACCACAACGTGGGCGGGCTTCCCGCCGATTTGCAGTTTGAGCTCGTAGAGCCGCTCCGCTTTTTGTACAAAGACGAAGTGCGCATGGTGGGCTCGGCGCTCGGGCTTCCCGACGGCATGGTCTACCGTCAGCCGTTCCCGGGCCCCGGACTTGGCGTGCGTTGCCTTGGCGCGATCACCCGCGACCGTTTGGAAGCGGTGCGCGAGAGCGACGCGATCTTACGCGAAGAATTTGCAAAGAACGGGCTCGAGGGCAAAGTGTGGCAGTATTTCACCGCCGTGCCCGACTTTAAGTCGGTGGGCGTAAAAGACGGGGCGCGCACGTTTGCATATCCCGTGATCATCCGCGCCGTCAACACCGTAGACGCCATGACGGCGACGGTGGAAGAAATTCCCTATGAACTGTTAAAACATATTACCCAAAGGATCACGACGGAAGTAAAGGGCGTCAACCGCGTTCTCTACGACCTTACGCCCAAGCCGAGCGGCACGATCGAATGGGAATAAAATTCAATTATATAAAAGCATAGTAAAAAGCCACCGCACAAACCTTGCGGTGGCTTTTGCATTGTAGACTAAACCACTAGCTGTGCTAGTGGTAGTCGAGAGAGCTTTAGCGTTCCGTAGTGACAAAGAAGCCCTCCT
>JAIEBL010000397.1 GCA_029069015.1 Clostridiales bacterium | reverse complement strand
ATACGATATAGTCCGCCCAGGCGTAGCAGTCCGCCATCTGCTTGCAAAAGGGGGTGCGCGCGTAGTTCGTCGGCTTAGCGCCCGTATACTCGTGCTCGCCGGAGATGTGCAGCACGTTGAATGTGCGGCATACGTCCGCGAGCGCGCCTTCGAGTGCACGGTTGAGATGCAGCGCGCCTTGGCTACCGCCGAACACCAAAAGATTTTTTTTGCCGTTTTGGGAAAACCCGAACGCGCGGTAAACGTTTTCGGCTTTTCCGCCGTACAGCTCTTGCCGAATGGGCGTGCCCGTTAAAATACCGTTATCGCATGCGTCTGCCACCGACGGAAAGGTCGCGCAAACGTACCGCGCTTTTTTCGCAACGAGCTTGTTGCTCAGCCCCAGCGTTTTGTCCGACTCGTGGATGACGAGCGGAATGTGCAGCTTGTTTGCGGCTAAGGCTACGGGCAGCGCGGCGTAGCCGCCTTTGGAAAAGACGACGCAGGGATTAAGCTCTTTAAGTAGCCGCTTTGCCTGTGAAATGCCCTTACACAAAACGAAGGGCACTTTTGCGTTTTTGAGGGAAATCCCGCGGTGAAATTTGATACACGGTACGCCGTGAAAGGGAAGCCCCGCGTCCTTTGCCATGCTTTCTTCCATGCCGCCCGTTTCGCCTACGTAGTGCACAGAGAACTCTTTTAAAAAGGGCAAGAGCGCGAGGTTGGGCGCAATGTGCCCCGCCGTTCCGCCGCCCGCCAAAATAATCGTGTCCATATTGACAACTTTTCCTTTTTTTGTTATACTGAATTCGGTCGAATTTAGTATATGAAATGCGTGTAAAAAGAAGACGCTTTTTGCGCATTTTTCTCGAAAAAAGGCGAAACGTATAGGTAAGTCTATACGTTAAACGGAGGGGATTTATGAAGAAAGAAATTTTTACGGGCGCGGACGGTAAGGAAATCGTACTGCGCGTATGGGACGAGGTGGCTTCTCCCGTGGGCGTTTTGCAGATCGTGCACGGTATGGCGGAGCACGCCGGACGGTACGATGACTTTGCAAAGTTTATGAACGAACACGGCTATATCGTGCTTGCCGATGACCACCGCGCGCACGGCGAAACGGATAAAGATGCTTTAGGGCTAGCCTACGGCAATCTTTTCGAAGACACGGTGCAGGACGAAAAGGGCATTACGAAGCTTGCGCTCGAGCGCTACGGCTTGCCGCTCGTACTGATGGGGCACAGCTACGGCTCGTTCTTAACGCAACGGTACATCAGCTACGGCACGGAAGGGCTTACGGGGTGCATCTTAATGGGCTCGGCGGCAATGGAAGGCTTCGTCGTTTCTTTGGGCGCAAAGATTGCGGCAAAGAAAGTCAAGAAAGGAAAAGGTGCGGAAGCCGGCAAGTTCTTTGCGGGGCAGACGTTCGTTAAGTACGATAAGAAAATCAAAGACGGCTTCAACGGTTGGCTCAGCCGCGACAAAGAGCAGGTGGGGAAATTCAACCTCGACCCGCTCTGCAATTTTACCTGCTCGAACGGCTTTTACGATTCGTTCTTCAAAGGCATGAAAGCGATATGGCACGACGACGGCGCAAAGATCGAAAAGACCTTGTCGCTTCTCATCGTGTCGGGCGACGCGGACGGCGTGGGCGGCTACGGTAAGCTCGTTAAAAAGCTCAAAGAACGGTACGTCTGTTTCGGTATGAGCCCTGAATTCAAGCTGTTTGAAGGCGCGCGGCACGAGCTTTTGAACGAAACGAACCGCGAAGAAGTCTACGCGTTCCTCTCGGATTTCGTATCCCGCGCCGTGAAGGGCGAAAAGTCCGAAGCTTAGGTGCATTTTGCGTAAATTTTTACGCATTTAACCGCATAATTATACATCAATATTGCATAATTATACACGAAAAAAGAAACCAGATTACGAGAATGCAAATCTCGGCGAAAAAAATGCATAAATATAAACAAAACGCTTGAAAAGAAAACAATAATATGTTACAATGGTAAGAGTGGGGTTTACTCACTCTTACCGTTTTTTACGGAAGAAAATCAGAATATCAACCGAGTAAAGGAGATTACGGAATGCACGATTATAACGCGGGTGATATACGCGTACTCGAAGGCTTGGACGCGGTTCGGCTTCGTCCCGGCATGTATATAGGAACGACGGGCATACGTGGTCTACATCACATCCTGTGGGAAATCGTAGACAACAGTATGGACGAAGTCGCAAACGGCTTCGGTGATTTGATAACGGTCACGCTCTATACCGACGGCAGCGTGAGCGTGGAAGACAACGGCCGCGGCATTCCCGTAGACGTACACCCGACCTTAGGGGTGTCGGGCGTGGAAGTCGTCTTTACGCAGCTGCATGCGGGCGGCAAGTTCGACAACGAGAACTACACGCACAGCGGCGGTTTGCACGGCGTGGGTGCGTCGGTCACGAACGCGCTTTCGGCATGGCTGACGGTAGAGGTCTATAAAAACGGCAGCACCTACCGCATGGAGTTCGAATCGAAGGAAATCGACGGGCAGGTAAAGGGGGGCATTCCCAAATACCATCTGCTCGATACGGGCATCAAGACGGACAAGCGCGGCTCGTTCGTGCGCTTTCTGCCCGATAAGCGTATTTTCGAAAATACGAATTTCCATCTCGAAACGATTTCGCGCAGATTAAAAGAGCTTGCCTTTCTGAATAAAGGCGCGCATATCGTGCTCATCGACGAGCGCGTTCCCATGGGCAACACGGTCTTAAAGCGCGAATACTGCTACGACGGGGGACTGAACGACTTTGTAAAGTACCTCAACGAGACCAAGACGGCGCTGTACGACGAACCCGTGTTTTTAACGGGCAGCAAAGACAATATTTCCATGGAGCTTGCGTTCCAATACACCGACGCGTACACCGAAAATATTTTCTCGTACGTAAACAACATTCCCACCACC
>JAIEBL010000396.1 GCA_029069015.1 Clostridiales bacterium | reverse complement strand
GGAAGGCGTCGGTACCTATTTTTGTGACGGTATCGGGAAAGAATACGCTATGGATCGTTTTTTTCTCGGCGAACGCATTATCTTTGATTTCTACTACGGGCAGATTTCCGTAGTAGGCAGGTATTACGACGTCGGTATCGATTACAAACTTCGACGAGGTTATCGAATAGCTCGATTCCCCGTAATTCTTCTGATAGCCCAAATTAAGCGAAACCGTCAACTTCGTCGTACAGTTTTTACAGCTGTTGTTCGAAGAAAAAGCATGTGCCGTTTTAGGGGTCGTTACCGTTTTGACGTGATTGCAGGTTGCGCAGGTGAGCTCGTCTTCGCCCTCCGTCGTACAGCTTGCGGAAACGGCTGTGGCGATCGTCTCATAGCTGTGTCCCGTGGCGGGAATTTCCACCGATTTCGTTTGATCGCAGGTAAGGCATTTCACAATGCGCGTACCCGCCTGTGTACAGGTGGCGGCTTTGGTTATTTCTCCGTCCGCCCACTTATGGTTGCCTGTGGCGTCAATGGATTCCTCTTCGGTTTCGTCGCAGTCGTCACGCTTGTACGTTCTTAACTTTTTTCCGTCTTTTGAGCAGGTGGGGGAGGTTATTTCCCATTCTCTGAAGTCGTGCCCGAGATAATTTATGCTTTTATAGGAAACGTAGTCGCAGCCTTCGCGCGAGCATTTCATGCGGCGCAAACCGCCCTCGGTGCATGCGGGCTCCTGCACAACAAAGTCGCTGACCATGCTGTGTCCGAGCGCTTTAACGGGGGTATCGCCGCGCTTGATGGTTCCCTCGGCGTCGCCGAAGTTCTCACCGCATAATTCGCAATGCCAGTATTCGCACATTCCCGTAGTTTCGCACGTGGGTTGTAGGGCGGGGACGTAAGTCATTTTGTGCTTATGCACGCCGAATAGATCACAGGCAGAAAAGAGGGCGGGAACAAGAAAAAGTGCTACTGCGGCAACTGCAAAATTCTTTGCTTTTTTCATGGCGGTTCCTCCTATTCAAGCTGTATAGTTCGCATTATTTTATAGACCGATAAAAGTATAACATACTTTCGGCAAAAATGCAAACCGTGATCCTGTAAATAATTGACAGAAGCAAGCGCGGCGCAAAGACCTGTAAAAATCACGTTTATGCCTGTAGTTTTTAGTTGATTTATCTAAACAATGTTGTTATAATGGACTTATACAATACGCAACATTCGCAGAATAAAAAGATACAAAGAAGCACTGCTTTGGGGAAAAGCTATGGGACTGTATTCAACCTATCACATCATTTTTGTGGCTCTGTTTTTGATAATTCTTGCCGCGTTGATTTTAGTATTCAAGCTCGCGCTTAAAACGGACAAGCAGCGCGACATCTTTATAAGATGCCTTGGCGGCTTGCTTGCGCTCAGTTTGATTTTCAACCGTATCTGCATTACGATCTGGCGCGACAAGGGCGTAGGTGCCTTAGCGCTCATCCCCAATTCCTATTGCGGTATGTCGAATTTGCTCCTCGGTTTGTTCGTTGCGTTCGGCAAGCGGAATATGAAGGCGTTTCATTTCTTTTATTATCTCGCACTTTTCGGCAATGTGGCTACCGTGTTTTATCCGACCTTCCTTGATCAAGATGATTCGTTCTTCTTCCTGCCCACCATATCGGGCTTGAATCACCACGCCTTGGGCGTAATGCTGTGCATTATTATGGTTTTGGGGAAATGGTTCGAGCCGTCGTTTAAAAATTGGTACGTATTTCCGCTCGGAATTTGCGCCTATACGGTTTTTGGTTTGTTCTTATGGCAAGATTTAGGGATTGAAGAAACCATGTGTATTGACCAGCCGATCGTTCCGGGGACGCCGCTCAAATGGTGGTTCATATTGCTCGTGGGATCGGCACTTGAAGTCGGGTTCACGTTCGCCTACGATAAAATCAAAGCGCACTTACAGAAAAAGAAGGGCATTGAACAGGCGGAACCCGTTGAGCCCGTAGAAGCCGTCGAAACGGTTGAGGCAGTTGAAACAGTTGTACCCGCCGAGGTCGTTGAACCCGTAGAAAACGTTGAAGAAGAAAAAACCGATAAGAGTTAAATCTTATCGGTTTTCTTTTTTCAGTTTATTTTGATTTTTGATTTTTGATTTTAATCGAAAAAATTATGATCCCCGCGAAATCCGCCAGGGCAAGCGCGGTGATGAGAATCGAAAAGGTCAAGGTGAGAGCGGTGCTCGGTTCGTCTTCGACGGGAAAGCTCTCTCCCTTGCCGTCGATATAAATCGTAATCTGATTTCCGATATAAGCTTCGGCTTCTTTGCTGGGCATTTGCGGGCCCCATTCGCCCTCGTAGGTAATTCCGTTTTCAACGCATTTATACACGCAGTGAACGCCGCTCATAGGCCCGCTTGCGTATCGGTAGCCATAGATTTCCGCCGTTGCGGTGTCGCCTTTTTCGATCATCTTTTCATGATACTTTTGGTTAGAAAAGCTGTAAAAGCAAACGGCGCTTATGGCAACCAGAATGAGAAAACCGATACAAAACAGAATCAAAAACGTGCGCTTGCTTGCGGTGCGCACCGTCGTATGGGAATTCTTTTTAATTTCCATACGGAAATTATACCAAAAGCGTAGTTGTTTCGCAACCGAATGCACTTGAAAAAGTACGAAAAAAGTGATATAGTATTTTAAATGAAGAAAAAATTCGAGTTTAAAAAACTGATCACGGCAACGAATATTTTAATGGTCGTGTTAGTGATTTTATATCTTTTAGATTGCTACCTGCCGTTGCCGAAAGGGTATACGGGTTATACACATTGGGACGGCAATAGCTCTGCCGCCGTAAACTATATCTTCGGCAGCTGCGGGGGTTTGCTGTCAAACTATATGGCAATGGGCGGCGGGCTCGGCACGCAAGTTTACAGGCATCTTACGCAAAATTTATTGCACGGCGGGTTATTGCATTTGATTGCGAACCTCGTCGGATTATACTTTTTCGTCAACTATACCGAAAAGAAATTCGGTTGGTGGCTGACGTATATTTTGTTCTTCGTAATCGCTTTTACCGAAAGCTTTATTACCGACCCTTTATATCTTGCGATGGCGCCGAACAAAGCGGAGGAAGTAAGTTCTACGATCAGTGTAGGTGCGTCGATCGGGATATTCGGTTTGGCCGGCGTTTCGCTCGCAGCTTTGTTTTTCGATATTAAGAGCTTTAAAAAAGTGGGACTGCCGA
>JAIEBL010000395.1 GCA_029069015.1 Clostridiales bacterium | reverse complement strand
GTGCGTATTTACGCTACCCTTTTCTTACTTATTTTGCGTCCTCGCCCAAATCTTTCAGAAGATCGGCAAACGGGTTGTTGACCACGTCTTCGTTCCATTGGCTGTCGCCCTCTGCTTCTTCCGATTTCGCGGGCTTACGTTTTGCGGGCTTACGGTCTTGCTTTGCGGGAGCGGACTCGTCGGAAGCTTGCGCTTCGGCAGGTGCTTTGTGCTCTTCGGGCAAGCACGCTTTAATGCTGAGCGTGATTTTGTGGTGCTCTTCGTCGGCGCCCATGATCATGACGTCCACTTCGTCGCCCACTTTGACGACTTCGTTCATGCTCTTGATAAAGCTGTGCGCAGCTTCGCTTACGTGTACCAAACCTTCTACGCCGGGAGCGATTTCCACGAACGCGCCGAACGGCACGACGGAAACGACTTTACCGTGGCAAACACTGCCTACGGGATGCTCTTCGAGCAATTTCACGAACGGGTGCGGCTGTAATTGCTTGTAGCCGAGCGATACACGTCCTTTCTCGCGGTCTACGCTGAGAACGAGGAAGTCGTAGCTCTGCCCGATCGTGAGCACGTCTTCTACCTTTTTAATGTGCGTCCAGGACAAATCAACGATATGCGCAAGGCAATCGAAGCCGTCAACAGACACGAACGCACCGAAGTTGGTCACGCGTTTAACTTTACCGTTGACGATAACGTTGGGTTGTACGTTTGCCCAGAAGACTTCTTCCCGCTCCTGCTTTTCTTTTTCCAAAACTTTGCGTTGCGATGCAACGATTTTATGACGCTTGTCATCGTCTTCGCTTTCAAGCGCGGTAAGGCGCAACTTTTTACCCACGTACGGTTTTAAATCGGGTACGAAGCCGATGCGGATCTGCGACGCGGGAATGAAAACGGTGTACGTGCCCAACTTACCGAGCAAACCGCCTTTGGTCACTTTATCGGCAACCAATTCAAATACGGCGCCGTCGCGGATCGTTTCCACGATCTTATCGCCCTCTTTAATTTGGTCAACACGTTTTTTGGAAAGCAAAACGCAACCGCTCTCGGAATCCTGCTTGGCAATGATGATCGCTTCCAGCTCCATACCTTCGGTATAAGCCTCCGCGTCGTAGCTGCCGTCGATGGAAACTTCCTCTTTTTGGATCAGGCCGTCTTTCTTGCCGCCGATGTTGAGGTGGATACCCTTTTCGTCTGCGCTGATGACGGTGCCTTTTACGCGTTTGCCCTCTTTGTAGTTGATGAGAGATTCTTCTACGGCGTTTTTAAATTCTTCGCTCTGAACCTCGTCAAACTGTTGACTCATATACTCCTTTACCTCCGTAATCAACTCCTGCGGAGTTGATGCTCCCGCCGTAATACCGATAACGGTAGGAGTGCCTAAATTTAAATTTCGCAAGTCGGCAACACTTTGCACGTAGTGGCAACTTCGGCAATGCGCGGAACAAATATCAAATAGTTTTTTGGTATTCGAACTCGTTTTGCTGCCGATCACGAGAATCGCGTCGCTTAGCATTGCAAGCTTCTCGGCTTCCGATTGTCGCCTAACAGTAGTATAGCAAAT
>JAIEBL010000394.1 GCA_029069015.1 Clostridiales bacterium | reverse complement strand
CGTCTACGTTTCCGAAGAGGGGCAAAAGGCTTCGGCAGCGGTGGAGCTTCCGTTCTCGATCACCGTGTCCGCGCCGCTCAAAGAGGGCGACGAGGTACGGGCGCACGGCTGCGTAACGGGCGTTGAGGTGAAAGTGCGCCGTAGCGGCGAGCTGGACGTCAAAGCCGACGTGGTCGTAGAGTACGATTCGTACCGCGTAGAAAGCAAGTACGTCATCGAAAGCATTGCCATCGGCGACGAGCACAGCCTGCCCTCGGGCGCGGTTTCCATTCACATCGCGCGCAAGGGGGAGACGCTGTGGGAAGCGGCGAAGGCGCTCGGCACGACCCCCGAAAACGTGCTTTTGCAAAACCCCGACCTGACGCTTCCGTGCTCGGGCGGCGAGCGCGTGCTGACGTATCGGTGTCTTTCCAAAGCCGAGTAATGCGCGGTAAAAGCTTTACACGCAGCCGATAAATATGGTATACTGCGCACATGAACAGTGTTACGGTACGCGCTTTCGGCAAGGTAAATCTTTCGCTTAATATCTGCGGTGTGTGTGGCAAACTCCACGCGCTCGACAGCGTTATATCTTCTATCGATTTATGCGACGACGTGACGGTGCATCGGAATAGCGACGGTGCACTGCGCGTCGTTTTTGCGCCTTGTGACGATGCTGTGTCGGCATCGGACTGCAAAGCGATCCCTGCCGAAAACTCGGTACAGAGGGCCTTAAATGCCCTTAAACGCGATTATCCCGACTTCGGCGTGACGGTAGAGGTGAAAAAGCGTCTGCCGTTTGCGGGTGGCTTAGGCGGATCGAGCGCCGACGCTGCGGGCGTGCTCTGTGCCGTAAACTTTCTCTATCCGAATATGTTTTCGCCGCGTGCGATTTTGCGGGCGGCTGCAAAAGCGGGAAGCGACGTGCCCGTGATGCTTGCGGGCGGCTATGCGCGGCTGACGGGTACGGGCGGCGAGATGGAACGGTTCTCTGCGCCCCCGCTTTCGCTCTGCGTGGTCAAGCCGAGCGGCGGGGTGGAAAGCAAAGAAGCGTATCGGATATTTGACGAACTACACGCAAGCGGGCGGTTCTGTCCGTCGGACAATGCGCGTCTCATAGAGGCGTTAAAGCAGGGCGATTTCGAGGGCATTGCGGGCGAGCTGAACAATGCGCTGGCAAAGGCGGCGATTTCAATTTGCCCTTCTATGCGTGACGCACTGGATGCAATCAAGGTAGCGGGCGGCGTGCCCTTCGTGACGGGTTCGGGGAGCTGTTGCTGCGGGCTGTTTCCTTCGCTTGCCGACGCCGAATGCGCGACGGGAATTTTGAGCAACTCGTTTACGGCATACGCCGTTTCGACCGTACTGCACGGCTGCGAGAAAATATAAACTAAGCGTATACAAATATAAAAGGGTGACGATAATTCGTGTACTGCATTTTTGCGGGTACACGAATTTTTTTTGTCGTGCGAGGATAAAGGAGACTTTTTATGAAACGAAAAACGATTGCAATTCTTCTCATTGCTTTTACGGTTATGCAAATATTTTGCGGTTGCGGCGAACATACTAAGGCGGTAGAGGAAAACCGATTTTTGCGGGTGCACGTTCGCGCCGATTCCGATTCGGCACAGGCGCAGGCGGTCAAGATCAAAGCGGTCGCAGCGGTGGAGCGTTTTTTATCTCGCGAACTGGCTTCGTGTAAGAGCGAGCAAGAGCTCAAAGAACGCGCCACGGAGCTTTTGCCTGCCATTACAAGCGTGGCGCTCAGTGCGGTCAAGAGTGCGGGGTGCGGCTACGGCGTGCGGGCGTACCTCGGCAAAGAAACGTTCCCCGCGTGTACGCTCGGCGGCAAAACATACCCAAAGGGGGCGTACGATGCGCTCGTGATCTTGTTGGGCACAGGGCGGGGCGACAATTGGTGGAGCGTCCTGTACCCGCAGTACGATTCGGGGACGGAGTACCGTTCCTTGATAGCGGAGTGGTTTTCCGCGTAGGTTACTTAAACGGAGGAAGTGTATGAACAAGAGAAGAAGCATAGTATTGATCGTGTTGGCGCTCATGCTTGCCGTAAGCTCGTTCGCGTTTACCAAAACGCAGGCGGACGCGGCAAACATAGTAAAGGGTGACACGAAGGAAAACATCCGAATCGTGCAGCAGCGACTCAAAGAGCTCGGCTTTTATACGATTTCGGTAGACGGCATCTGGGGGCCTAAGACGCTTGCCGGCGTGAAGAACTTTCAGCGGTCGCGCGGGCTTGTGGTAGACGGTATCGGGGGGGCGAAAACCGAAAAGGCGCTCGGCGTGACGCTCAAGAGCGGTTCGGGCGGTTCTACGACGAGCAATGCCGATCTCAATTTGCTGGCGCGGTGCGTTTACGGCGAGGCGCGGGGCGAGCCGTACACGGGGCAGGTCGCCATCGCGGCGGTGGTTTTAAACCGCGTGAAGAGCAGCAAGTTCCCCAATACGATTTCGGGCGTTATCTATCAATCGGGGGCGTTTACCGCCGTTTCGGACGGGCAAATCAACCTTACGCCCAATCAGAGCGCCTATAACGCCGCGCGCGACGCGCTCAACGGCTGGGACCCTACGAACGGTTGCTTATACTACTATAACCCCGCGACCGCGACGAGCAAGTGGATCTGGAGTTTGAAAGTGGAGCTGAAAATCGGGCGGCACAATTTTGCCCGCGGGTAATGTGGCTTTGGAAAATCAATAGAATCGGAGAATATAAAATGCAAATACGTGAAGACGTAAAGAAAAAACCCGTAGGGTTTATTACAGCCATCGTTACGCTGTCGGTTATTGTAGCGTGCCTGTGCTTCGGCTTTTTGGCCACGCTTATGCACAACAACCGCAACAAAGAAGCCGTCGAGCGCACCTACGAACAGAACGTGTACGACTTAGGCGACAATTTGGAGAACTTGGAAATTGACCTTTCCAAGCTGATGGTAAGCGGAAACGGCAAACTGACCGCTACGCTTCTGACCGACGTATACAGCCGCGCTACTGCGGCGGAGCGTGCGCTCTCAACGCTGCCCGTGGACTTTCACGAAGCGGAGAATGCGGCGGCGTTTCTGAATAAGGTCGCCGACTTCGGCATTTCGTACCAGCGTGCGATCGTCGAAAACCGTGACTGCTCGAGTTATGCAAGCGTGGCGGAAAGCCTGTACGACACGGCGCAAAAGTTTAACAGCCAGGTCAAAGAGTATACGAACGCGATTGCGCGGCATGAACTCGACATTCGCAAGATCACCGCTGCGCGGCCGTATTCGTACCGCATGCAGGGCAAGGCGATCGCGCACAACGCCATCGAGTATCCAGAACTGATCTACGACGGTCCTTTCTCGGACGCGCGCAAAGACGAGGTGTACGAGATGCTGAAAGGTCAGCCCTCAGTGTCGCTCAAAGAAGCGGAAGACGCGGCGCTTGCGGCGCTGCCCGACATCGGCGTCCGTCAGATAAAGAGCGTAGGCAAGAGCGAGGGCGAACCGCTCTACGAGCTCGCTTTGTACGGCGATAAGGCAAACGCCTACGTGCAGGTCAGCGAGCACGGCGGAAAGGTTATCGGGCTTAACGTAGTGCGTGACTTAGGACGCGTGCTCGTGGGCGAGGAGAGCGCGAAGGAGCTTGCTACGGCGTACGCGCAAAAGCTTGATTACGACGTGCAGCCCATTTGGTATCTTGCGGCAGGCGGCATAGCATACGTCAATTTAGCGCCCGTCGTGGACGGCACGGTGCTCTATACCACCCGCGGAGGTCATGGCGATGCCCTCCATCTG